>JAGRNC010000439.1 GCA_020440935.1 Leptospiraceae bacterium
GATCTATCCCCCGATCAATCATGGTCGCAGTTTCGGCCGTGGCCTTCATGTCGCCAAAGCCCATCATTCCTTCGCCGCTTATTTCATCGAACCCTCCGGCCATTACGAATCGTGCTTTTCCAGCGCGGATCAGATTCATGGCCATGTCCAGGGAGACGCCGCCAGTGGCACAGGCTGCCACCGGTGTCTGGATGGGACCGGTGGACCCGACGTACGACGTGATGGCATAGGCGGCCGTCACATTGATTAAGGTTTCTTGCAATGCATCGTTCTGTCGCTTTCGGTCCAGAAGCTGATCGGTAAATACGGAGGCCAGCCGCGATGTGCCGCCAAGGCCGCCACCCACAGTGCTGCCCACCATCGACGGATGCAGATATTCGTAGAGTTCTTCCGGTTCCATCCCGGCGGCCAGGAATGCCTCTGCCGTAGCCACCAGATTGAATAGCGTCACGCGATCTACCTGGCGGACCAGGTCTCGCGGTATGCCCAGACGCTCCGGATCCCATCCATCGGGTATCTGTCCGGCTACATATCGCTCGAGGGCCACCGATTTAAGCATGCGAATCGTAGAACCGGCCCGTCGTCGAATGAACCATTGCTGCTTTTCGCTATCGTGGTATAGATCGGTTTCGTCTGGCAACGCATTGCAGTACTCGCGGCCTTCTTCTTGGCTGGACACAGGAACATAGAAATCTTCCTCCAGCACAACTTCAGAGAGCACTGGCCTCTTCTGCGGATCAAATCCGCAAACTTCCGGGTTAACTACTCGAATCCCGGTACCCTCCAATATTCGTTTCTGATACCGATCGCGAATACCCGTAATGCTCAAAGACTCGCCATCGCTTCGGTCCACCCATTGCCCATTCTTGAATTCTATGAATCCCATGGTCCAGGCCAGTTCCACAATGGATTCCAGAGAGAGATCCGCATTTCGCTCCAGATCCCATCGGGTGCGAGAGCTTCCTCCGGGCCCCACTTCGCCGTAGCCCACAATACATATTACCGACTCTAGAGGCACCGGTAAGGTCGCATGCCCCATCGCCTCTTCCAGAGAAGGCATGGTAAAACGGTCCAGGGTAGAAGACAATAGGTCGTCGCTCTTGCCCGAGCCGAATGGCTCATTGCCGTTTCGCAGATCATACAACTCCCGATAGTATTTTGAATCCTGGAGAAGCTTCCTGCGCACTTGCTGTACAGAATCCCGTAGCCCCCGGAGCCCTCCCAGACCGCCGGAAAAATCAGCTAGCACCGGTTCAATGGAATCGAATTCAAATGCCAGAGTTCCGCATAACAGAAGAGCCATTTCGCTGCGATGGAAGGTCTTTATCTGAGCCGAATCTTCCAGTCCGGGCGCAACCATGTCATTTAGCTCCATCAGCCCGGTACCCCTAACCCAACCAATACGACATCCGATAAGCTGACAGTAAGCGCCCCACTCATCTTGCTCGGAATGCCACTTTCGCAACATTGCTTCCAGGGCCAACTTGGCCTCTGCATATAACCCATCGCGGCCAAATGTTCCATGATTGGGCGAAAGGGGCAGAAGTACGCGAAATCGATGTTTTAAATAGCGATCCCTGTAATGGTTTGCAAGACGGCCTATTAAGGCCTGCACCCCAATAAGATGCACCCTGAGCCCGGCGGCAGAATCGGCCCCAACGCTTGCCAGGTCGCTTTCATCGCCGATGGCAGCAAAGGGTATGATCGCATCCGGGATCAGGTCTTCCTCGACCAGAAAATGAAGCAAGCTATCTACATCCTGCAGCGATCCTTGCGAAAAGGGTATAAGAAGTAACCGGGCATCTGCCACGGCCTTCTTCTGAAATAGATCTTTAAAGTAATCCTGCCTGGCATTCCCGAAGGAGCTTGTGGTAACTACCACTGTAGATCCGCACGAAAGTAGATTGCCTACAATTTCCGAAGCGATGGATCCCGGACCTGCACCGGTCACCAGGATTGTACGATCCTTTAATCCGTGGTTTTCGCGCGGCCAGTCATTCATGAAGCCCAGAAAGCTTGCGGTTTCTTCTTGCGCCGGTTCAAAGTGGTTACCGTCATCCTCGGAGCGTAGAAGCGAGCAATACGGCTTTCTAGAATCATCGCCAGAAAACCAGCGAGTCAGCGAATCGACAAAATTGGAATCGGTGCGCTCAATCGTATCAATCGAGCCATCTTCTCCCATTTGCAGTTCGGGTCTAAAAGGTCCATCGATTACATCCCAGGGCTGGTCCAGCAAGGCTGGCATTTCGGAAACTCCCATTTCGGAAGAGCCCTGCAATCGGACCCGGATTTCCGACAGAGTCTTTGCCAGAGCCGGACGGCGTGTCGCGGCCTTACGCTCCATATAGGATATCATGGATTCCATTTCCGGTCCCAGGCTGGCCAGCTGATGAAGCACGCCTGGCGAGAATGTCTGCTTTTCCTTGTTTAATATTTCCCAGAATTCGTTGTACAGATTCCTGCGAATCCACTGGTAGGCATTGCTGAAGCGTACGATTTTTCGCCCGTCAAATCGGGGTGCCATTACGTTTTCGCATGCTTTTCCACGCTCGACCAGAGGCAGGTTCGGGTTGCCCTGGATTTCCAGGGATTCGCGATCATGTACCAGGAGCGGACCAAAGGGATCCTCACCAGTCAGTGCCTTGCGTCCGAGTCGTAATAGATGGGGCAGAATTCCATCGATACCAAAGTAACGCGCTTCCAGGTCAGCAAGTGCGGAGGCATCAATCTGCATGGTTTGCGAATCTTCTGCGGAGCCAGGATATGGAAACGAAATACCGTGACGGCTACCGTATGCATCGATCGACCGATCCAGCCATGCCGGTGCTTCCGCGAGGGTTAAGCGCTTTTCAATGGGCTCCGCTCCCAGTGCACCCTCTCCATTTGAGGAACCTGCTCTTGCAAGCAACGGAAGTTCCATGGTT
>JAGRNC010000440.1 GCA_020440935.1 Leptospiraceae bacterium
AAAGTGAATAGGCCTGCACCAGCTTATTCTGGGAATCCCAGGTAAATGAGTAATCGGGCCGGCTATAGAGCGAAATGCCGATAGAAAGCAGCAGTGCAAACGTTAGCCAGATGATGTCGGATCGGCGCATTATCTACTTTGTTCCGGATGCAAATGCTGCGTTGGCCGACCTTTCATTCGCCCGATAATCCAATCCCGCAGCGCCATGAATGGCTTTTCTGTTAGTAGATAGTAAAAGTATGCAAGAGCCATAATACACAGGCCACCTGCTACTCCATACAATGCTACGTGACTGTGCTGTATATAGCCATCCGCTGGCATCCAGCCCAGTCCGATAAAAAGCTGAAATGCGAACAGGCTTCCGAGGACATGTATGATGTAGGCGGTATATGTTAACTTGGCCGGCGCCGAAAAAATCGAATAGGAGAAAAGCCGCGAAAGCCAGAACTCGGGACGGTAGACGAGCATAAGAATCAAATATCCGTAATACAGACTAAAGATATTAAATCGGACTACCTGATTTAGAAACCCGTACTCGAATTCATTGGTGAACAGCGAAACCGGGATAATCACAACCGTTCCGGCTGCCAGAATCGAACTGCTGAGAGTCTTGTTGGCAAAGAAGTTCTTTAATTCGACAGATCGTGCCGAATGCAGGCGACCGAGAAGAACGCCCATAATAAGCGAATCACAATGCGCATGAAACGGATGGTAGATGTACTTATGATAGGCATGAGTCATTTCGTCGCTGGGCACATCGGACATGAAAGTGAAGTAGGCCCAAATCCGGTACAGCAGGGGCAGGACATATAGACCGATTAAAAGCCATTCGCGGTTTCGCGATGGCGTTCGAATGTAGACGAGAGCCAGGAAAAAAGGAATCAGCAAATAGAACTGCTCTTCAAGAGCCAGCGACCAGGTATGATACTGTATACCCTCCAGGTAATTGGAAAGATATAGAAATTCAACGTAGGCACGATTCTGAATCTGTTGCACCGCGGCCGCAGTGTCTGCATGTTTTCCCAGCGATGCCGGCGCGAGGAGAAAGGCATAGAATGCGATAAAAATATAGAAAGCAGGGAAGATCCGGAAGGTTCTCTTGATGAAGTATTCCAGGAATTTAAGTTTCTTCCCGCTCTCCATTCGAGCAATGAGGGGGCCCGCAATCAGGAACCCGCTGAGGACAAAGAACATATCCATGAATTGCGAGGCGCTGTCGTAAATATTGCGCAGATAGATGGAATAGTTGAGTATCCTATCGTTGGCCTCAAGAGTCTGGGCAAAATGGGCCGTGATGACGGCCAGAAGGCCAAAGACCCTGAGTGGATTTAAGGATGGGATGTCTCCTTTAACCGGTCGGAATACGGAGGTAAGATAGTCCCAGATTGCCTTTATCATGTTCAATTTTACTCGACCCTGTACAACCGTAGCAAATCGTTTCCACGAGGAGTTATGAATGCCACTTATTCTGGAAAACCCACTACGAAAAACTAAAAAAAGCGCCGATCCCGCGACTTCTGGCAGTGAAAGCCCGGGCACAATGCAGTCCAAAACCAGTGCGCCAGACTCCCCTTACGAACGGGCGCTACGGATGGGCCAGGAACTGGTGGCAAAGCCGTTCTTGGGTGGCGGGACACGGCGAATCACGGTTCAGCACTCCAAGGACCGGATGACGGTTTTTGAACGGATTAAGGTTCTTACGCAACAGGAACCCAATCTAATCTTTCAGAACTGGGGCAATCAACTGGACGGAGCGAGTATAGTCACGGGCATCCTGCGAATTGGCAATCGCGATGTGGCAGTGTACGGGCATGATTTTACCAATCGCGCGGGCAGTATGGATGCCACAAACGGGGCGAAGCTAGCGCGGCTCATCTACATGGCTGGCGAAAAAGGGATACCCCTCATTGGAATGAACGATTCGGCGGGTGCCTTTGTGCCCGCGGGCGTTGGCGGACTCGATGGGTATTCCGAGGCATTCGCCGCTCTGCGCCGGGTCTCCGGAGTGGTGCCCAGCATTATGCTCATGTTCGGCTTTAATGCCGGCGGTGGCTCCTATCTTCCCAGGCAGGGAAGCTTCATGATTCAGCACCATGACACTTTCTTTGGGCTGACCGGTCCGCAAGTAGTGAAAGATGTGCTCGGCGAAGAAGTGACCCCCGATGAATTGGGCGGCCCCAATGTCCATGGAAAGAGCGGCGTTGTAGATATCGTAGCCAATGATGAGCTCGGTGCCTTGCGCAAAGCGATGCGACTGCTGAGCTATATTCCGGACAACAATTATAGCCTGGCGCCTTTCCACGAAACTAGCGATCCGGTGGACCGCTTTATTTTTGAGGAAGACATCTTGCTTCGAAGAACATTCAATTCTCCTGCAGGGTTCAACACTCCATTCGATATCACTCTCATGATTCAAAACATCTTTGATCATGGCGAGTATTTCGAGATGCAGCCGCAGCGGGCACGCAATCTGATTACCTGCTTCGGGCGGCTGGGTGGCCATGTCGTAGGCATCCTGGCTAACAATTCCGCAGTGGCCAGTGGTCAAATCGATATTGATGCGGCTTACAAAGGAGCGCGATTCACTCGTTTCTGCAATCTATATAACATTCCGGTGATCTTTTTCGAAGATACAACTGGATTTCTACCAGGCAAAGAACAAGAGTCCGGAGGCATCGTGCAAGCCGGTCGAGCCTTATTGGATTCCATCATCGATCTACGCGTTCCTCGTTTTCTGGTTATCGTTCGCAATGCATTTGGCGGAGCGTACGCTACATGGAATTCATATCATGTGGGCGCCGATATGGTATTCACGCTGCCCACCGCGCGTGTGGCTGTGATGGGGCCCGCCGGAAAAGAATTCGTCTATAAAAAAGAAATGCAAGAGATGCGAAAGCAGGCCAAGGCGCTGGAAGCTC
>JAGRNC010000441.1 GCA_020440935.1 Leptospiraceae bacterium
CCTATACCAGCGGCGTCACTAGCTATCAGAACTTTGATCTAACAAAGCCTACCCGATTCGAGTATAAGCTATTCACCTACTCCAACAATACCGTCTGGGAATATTCAGAAGTTGGATTTGGCAATCAGACTGCGGCCGGATACTCCGGGACCGGGGCCCAGCCAGGATTCGCCGTTTTCATTCGCGTGGAGCCGGCCACGGCAGATACATTTCCATTACAGATTCGCTATAAAGCGGGAAGCGATCTTTTTACGGAGCCTTACGTTCCAGCCAATGATGACAACGTCTGGCGCACCTATGCCTTTGAAATCAACCAGGATGGAACGGTTAGCTTCTATAAAGACGGAGTCCATAAATTTACTTCTACGGTTACTCTGAGTGGTAAGACGGCCCAGCCGGTAGTGGTGGCGGCGCGGAGTGTAAATACGGTCACTCTGATTGACGACGTTGTGGTGGAGCAATAGACCGAATGCGGCTCAGTTTACGGCGGGCCGGGGCCATTCTATTCTATCTGTTGGTCATAGCTTCCGTTTCTGCCGACACAATCCAACTACGCGATGGTAGCCTCATATACGGCAAGGTAGTATATCAAGATCAAGAGATCATCCGACTTCATTCGGGCGAAGATTTAATATCAATTCAAAAATCGAATATCAAGCGTGTGGAGTACAATTCGCTTCGCGAGCCGCCCGAAGAAGAGAGCGAAACGAAGCCGACGAATCCTCCATTCGACGATGCGGAAATATCACGAAAGATTCGCGAAAAGACAAAAAAATCGGAAACAAACCGGCCTCCCGGGGAGCCAAATACCGAGCAGCGTCCCACCCTGCCCCAATCGAAGGATCAAGAGAATAAGAACACAATAAGAGAGAATACAAAGGAGAATACAACAGTATCCAGGTCTCCTTTTGCCTGGTCGATTCTTGGCCGTTCGGCTGTTCTTCCCGGATGGGGGCAGTTCTATGCAGGAAGCCCGTGGAAAGGAACCATGTTCGCCGTTGCATTTGCCGGAGCCAGCTATGGTATTTACGAAACCAACCGATTGTATCGGTTCCAGGGAAAAGAGCTGGAAAAGAATGATCCGCTGAACCTTGAAAACGCCATTCTCGCCGATTCCGGTTTTGTTTCGCAGTATCCAACCATTGCCCAGCTAAGCGATCCAGTGTATTTTTACTACTACAACCAGTCCTACGCTGGACAGCGACGAAAGCTGGAGAGACGTTACGACCAGCTTCGCGGGGCGGTGGCGGCCGCTGTTCTAATCTACGCCGCCAATCTGATTGATGCTGCATTCTTTAACGAGCCCATTGCTCTGGCACCGGTGAACAGCGAACGCAGCATTACCGCTACTTCGAAAATTAGTCCGCCCGGATCCATCGCCGCGCCCTGGTCCTTTCGGTGGCAGATCTCGATCGACTGGTAGGGAATCATAGTTCCTTGGCGTTGTTTCGTAGACACAGGCCGTACATCGAGCAAACGTATCTTTGTAGGTGCATCGGTTTGCAGTTTGACTCGAAAATACCCTGGGAGCAGTTTCAAAGCTTATTCAATGCGGGAGAGTACTACGTTGCCCATGAGGTACTGGAGGAAATATGGATCGATGCCGGTCGGCCGCGCCCGTCAATTCTGCAGGCCTTGATTCAGCTTTGCGCTGCCCTGGAACAGGAACGAAGAGGTAATCCGCAGGGTCGGGGCCAATTGGAAGAAAAGGCCGTAAGTACCTGGCGGGCCGTACCGCTCGACCCGAACCACCGGGTGTCGATGGGGCGAGCCGCAGACGGTGAACCGCCGGGGTCCGAAAGGCTCCTACGGAAGGCAATAGAGACTGGTCATCTGGATGATGAATCCATACGAATGATTCGCAGCCTGTTCCCCTAAAACCGCATGCAAAAATGGCACCCTTACCTGTTATAGACTCCAGGACCCTGAGTCCTGGAGGAAGTGAATGAAAATAATAAGCCAAATTTTTGGAGCACTGGGCGGAGTTGGTATCCTGGCCGGCCTTGCCGGATATGCGAATGCGATCTGGGATCTACACCTGAGTTATCGCCGCATGGAAATTACCGATGATCCGCTCATCGCCACTGGTATCTTTGTGGCGGGCCTTGTTGCAGGGGGATTGGGGCTTCTGCTGGGTCGCAATCGGGCCTGATTACTCCAAAAGGTCAGGCTAAGGAATCGGAATGCCGGATAGCAACAAAGCAACGCTTGCCGTGCTATTCGGCGCTCTCTCTATTTCGCACCTTGTGAAATCGAATCGAATTTGTTTCTCTACCTTCGCCCAGTGGGATGGCGCCCACCACTACTACCGTATCGCCAGGCTCGGCCCAACTTTCGCTTAATAGCTTTGCATCGGCCAGTCGAATTTGCTCTTCCATTCCCGCATGTTCTTCCATTGCCACAGCAATCACTCCGCGAAGTACGTTTAATCGGCGCAGGGTGGATTCGCCTCCGGACAATGCGAGAATGGGCACACGCGACCGCCATTTGGACAGCAGCAGGGCCGTTACGTTGGAACCGGCCAGAACAATGATTGCTCGGGCATGTAGCCTCTCTGCCGCGCTTACAGCAGCCCCGGCCGCTCCAGCCGCGAATGTGGCAATATCGGCCTCAAATCGTTCCGGATGCGGGACTTCGGCCTCATCGGCGGCTTTCAGAATTCGCATCATCGCTTGCACCACCCCAGCTGGATGTCGCCCTATGGCTGTCTCTTCCGATAACATTACGCAATCGGCTCCGTCCAGCACCGCATTTGCCACATCGGTTACTTCGGCTCGCGTTGGGCGACTATGATCCACCATGCTGCGAAGCATTTCGGTGGCCACGATCGACCACTTTCCGCGCACCGATGCTCGCTTGAGGATTTGCTTCTGCACGAATGGAACGCGCTCGAATTCGATTTCCAC
>JAGRNC010000442.1 GCA_020440935.1 Leptospiraceae bacterium
ATTACCGCGGCTGCTGGCACGTAGTTAGCCGGTGCTTTGGACAGGTACCGTCACTTTCTTCTTCCCTGTTTACTGTGCTTTACAACCCGAAAGCCTTCTAGCACACGCGGCGTCGCTGCGTCAGGGTTTCCCCCATTGCGCAAGATTCTTAACTGCTGCCTCCCGTAGGAGTCTGGACCGTGTCCCAGTTCCAGTGTGGCCGTTCACCCTCTCAGGCCGGCTACCGATCGGAGCCTTGGTGGGCCGTTACCCCGCCAACAAGCTAATCGGACGCAGGCTCATCCACAGGCGCATTACTGCTTTGACTACAGAGCCCGTGGACTCCGTAGTGTTATGCGGTATTAGCTCTCCTTTCGAAGGGTTATCCCCCACCCGAGGGTAGATTACCTACGTGTTACTCACCCGTTCGCCACTCGAGTACCCCGAAGGGCCTTTCCGTTCGACTTGCATGTTTAAGACGCGCCGCCAGCGTTAGTTCTGAGCCAGGATCAAACTCTCCGTTATGAATCTATCTTGCGATAGATTGCACACCTTTGTCCGCCTTTCGGCGGCAGCTCGTGTTGAGCTTACGGACCGAAGTCCGTTTTAGACCCATGACCGGAATCCAACTGACTTTACTCTCAATGAGTGATTGTCTCTATCTGGATTTTAAAGATCAAGATTGCTACGTGGTTGAATGGGCTTTAGCCTGATGGGGCATGACCCCCGCGTAGCCGCCAGTGTTGCTGGCAAGAAGGCAGCCTTTTTCAGAAGGCTGGCCTGTCAAACACTTTTTAGATCAATCCATCCCTTTTTTCCCGAAGGATCGAGGGACTTTCGATCCGTGTTTCCCGCAGCTATTCCGCCGCGGGAAAGCCAGGGTAGTCACATCGCCCTTCGCGGTCAATACAATTTTATGTCCAGGATCGACTGTTTTCGCACTTTTTTCTGTGGGGGTTCGGGTCGGATTATGTCGCATTGAGCTGGCAGCGGTAATGCTCAGCGATGGGCATGCGAAGACACGAACGTTCGCGGGAATGCGACGTTGGCCAGTCGCACAAAGAAATGGATTCTTGCGATGCAACTACAGCGCTATGCCTTCGCGCGGTTGCGAAGACGATCGATTCGAATCGGCGTAAACGAATGCGACTGCGAAAAGGTCCCGACCTAAACTCTTGCGCACGGATGTTTAAAGTGCCGCGGCGCTCGCGCAGTTCGCTGCTTTCCTGCCTAGATGATTGGTATTCCCAGTATCCGAACGTTGGTATCGGTATCGCTGGAGTCATAGCGTACGAGAAACTTACCCACGGAAAAGTGACTACCCTCTGCATCATGACTCTTTTCCCATAAAAGTCCCCAGGCGCTTCCGCTGGATGTTTCGCGCTCGGACTCCTTGCCCTGATACACCGCTCCCATTAGCACCATCTTTCGCTCGGTGTTTTCGTCTCTGTAGCGAAACCACAGAGCTCCC
The DNA here is from genome assembly GCA_020440935.1 of Leptospiraceae bacterium. Classification (GTDB taxonomy): domain Bacteria; phylum Spirochaetota; class Leptospiria; order Leptospirales; family Leptonemataceae; genus UBA3465. The sequence goes on from JAGRNC010000442.1 coordinate 1,451, forward strand.
AGCACTCCAAGATCCAGGTCGAATTTGTCGGATTGATGGAAATAGGATAGAAATGCCGGCATGAAGGTATTCGTTCGTTCATCGTTGCGGCTCGAAAAAATGAACGGGATGGGAAGGAATGCCGTTCTCGAAGATTCGTCACTATAGGAAATTTGCAATGGGTTAATCACTGTCCTGGAAAGTACGCGATCGCCCTGGGTGCCTTTACGGTAGAAGTGTAGCGGGCTGAAGTTGGTGCGATAGCTGACCTGACCGGATTCGCTTGCGGTGTCGAAGTAAACCGGAAATAGCATCGACCATGAGCCGTTCGCTGAGGTGGAATGCTGAAATAGGGGCCAGATGACACTGGTGTAGGCGGACTTGTCTGTATCGTCTGATGAATGGTATACAAGGCCGGCCGCATAGACCGAACGGCGCGAATGCGCATCCCTCTGGTTTCCGTAAAATGGAAATACCACTGTGTAGCCATCCAGGCCCGATTGATACCGGGCAAATATAGGAAGTACCGGCGGAAGCAGGAGCACTTGATCGTCCGATTTTGTATTCCAGGTGAGATAGGACAGCGGCAAAAAGCGAAAGTGGCGCCAATCATCTGACTTCTTATAGGCTAGAATGCCCCAGAATGCCTTCCAGGAATGGTAATCCAGAGATGCAGTGCGATCCAGAGAATCAGATTTCTTCAGATGCGGGCGCAGACTTTCCGCGCTGGCCGAATCCATAGTCTGAAAATTGGCCTCGTCAAACAGCAAGTCTTCCTTGTCTTCTGTAGTAGCTACGCTGGCCCGATTCACTGCGAACCGATGCGAAAGAGAGAACAATCCGTAGAAGAATCCAGTGTCCACATCAAGAAAGGAGCCTCTTTCATTGGACCCCACTGAAACGTTCACACTGCTTCGTGTATACCCCAGAAAGTTGGCATAGTAGTCGCCTTCTTTAGTCTTTACGTCCAGATAAAAGGGCAAGAATAGTTCATAGCCGTAGTTCTCTGACTTAACGCGGGAATAAATCGGCAGAATGTGCAAATAATCGCCCTGTGAACCCTGGCCATAATAGGCCAGGCCATGGATCCAGAATGATTTTAATGAGCCGTCGCGGTATCGCTTCCATTGGAATATCGTGGCCAGCGATGTTGCCGATCCCGCTTCATAGTTCGCATGCATATACAGCAAAGGAACGGCCGGAAACATGGCGAGGCTGCCATTGGAATCGTTCCGGGCATAGTAAAGAGCCGAGTAAAAGCTGGTGGCGTCGGGGCTGGTTTCAAAGCGATATAGAGGAAAAAACCAGTGCATGGACCGATCACCGGCAAACCGCCCGGAGTAGAAGGGATAAAAAGAAATGCCGCTGTATTCCGGGTAATCGATCACTTCGTGGAAACCCAGGATTCGGTGCCGATACCGCTCCTTTGTGCTCTCCACGGTGATCACTGCATTGCGCAAGGTGTAATCG
>JAGRNC010000443.1 GCA_020440935.1 Leptospiraceae bacterium
GTTTATTGGCTTTCCTGTTCAGGCCGGATCTTACAGCAGTTTATGGTAGAAAAGAGAAAAGTAGTCATTTTTGGAGGTTCCGGTTTCCTCGGGTCTCATGTTGCCGACAAACTTGCGGATTACGGCTGGGATGTAACCATATTCGACTTGAATCCATCCAGTTTTCTTTCTCCGAAGCAGACAATGGTAGTGGGGGACATTCTGGATTCCCATGCTGTAGAGCTCGTGGTAAAGGAGGCGGAAGTGGTTTACAATTTCGCCGGGTACGCAGATCTGGACACTGCTTCAGACGATCCGGTTCGCACCACCGAGCTGAATCTAATCGGAAATCTTAACATTCTAAATGCCTGTGTTCGCCACAAAGTAAAACAGTTCATCTATGCCAGTACAATCTATGTGTTCTCTGAGTCAGGAGGATTTTACCGCTGTAGTAAGCAGGCCGCAGAGACTTACCTTGAAGAGTATAACCGCAGATACGGGCTGCCCTATACTATTCTCAGATACGGCACCCTGTACGGACCTCGTGCAGATTCCAGGAATGCAATCTACCGCTACATCCGATCTGCCATGGAAGAAGGACGGATCTCTGTGGATGCCTCGGGCGAAGAGATAAGAGAATATATACATGTGAGAGATGCGGCCAAAGTGTCTGCGCGAATTCTGTCACCCGAATACTGCAACAAAAGATTCGTAATAACAGGGCATCAGGCGATCCCGGTCCGTCAGATGTTGGAAATGATCCAGGAAATTCTGGCGCGGCCGGTGGAGATTGCATTCGAACCCAGAGAAGATACGGATCATTACAGGCTTACTCCCTATAACTTTGTTCCCAGGGTAGGAGAGAAGTTTGCTCCCGATATCTTTACGGATATGGGGCAGGGTCTCATTGAATGCATGGCCGATATGACCGAGCGAGGTGCACTGAATCATGGATGACTGGATCCAGCATCGCTCGGCAATCTGGGACGATTCGAGCTTGCTTGTAATCGATCAGACTTTGCTGCCGCATCGCACAGAGCTTGTGCGCTTAACCGGGGTCGAGGATTATTGCAATGCTATCCGTACCATGATTGTGCGGGGGGCCCCGCTCATCGGTGTGGTCGCGGCCTACGGCGCCGCGGCCCTGGCAGCGATCTGCAGCAGCGTGGAAGAATTCGAAGCGGGACTGCCAAGACTTCTGGAAACGCGACCCACCGCCGTGAACCTCCGCAGCGCGCTGGAAGTCCAGCTGTCAGTCGCGCGTTCCTCGCCCACTTTTCTTCAGGATGCCCTCCTCGAATCTGCCCACCAGTTCTATCTTTCCGAGATCCAGAGTTCAAAAGCCATTGGAGCAGCCGGCGGACAGTGGATTGAAGCTCGCTTTGGAGGTTCGAATCCGATTCAGTTTATGACCCATTGTAATGCCGGTCGACTGGCCACCGTAGAATATGGTACGGCCACAGCGCCCATCTACTGGCTTCACGAAAATGGTCTGCCAGTGCATGTCTGGGTCTCGGAAACCAGGCCTCGAAATCAGGGGGCATCCCTCACGGCCTGGGAACTGGCACAGGCTGGCATACCACATACTGTTTTTGTGGATAACGCCGCCGGCCACATAATGCAATCCAGTCCCATCGATGTAGTTCTGGTGGGCGCGGATCGCATCGCCCGCAACGGCGACACTGCCAATAAGATTGGAACCTACCTCAAGGCACTGGCAGCCCGAGAGCACGAAATTCCTTTTCTGGTGGCTGCGCCCGGTAGTACTTTTGATCTTCGTGCAGGGACAGGAAGAGAGATCCCTATTGAAGAAAGAAATCCCGAGGAAGTATCGACCATTGTGGGGCATTGCGGCGGAGACCTGGTCAGAGTGGATCTGGTGCCGCGGGGAACGAGTGCACATAATCCGGGGTTTGACATTACGCCTTCGCACCTGATCCATGCATTTGTTACCGAACGCGGAATCCTGGAGCCCGCGCAAATTACATCGCTGGCTACTTCGAGCGCTCCTTGAGCGAGTCCCGAGTGCGGTCAAATGACCGTCGTTCTACTTTTGATTTGATTGCGTTGTAAGCAGGAGCGCGCATCCTGACTTTTTAGTTCTGTTGCCAGAAGAAGAGCATTATGATCGCAGCACTATTACTCGGACGAAAAGGAAGCATCGGTTTCCCAGGAAAGAACACTTTCCCCATCCTCGGGCATCCTCTCGCCTGGTATCCCATGGATGTGGCCCAACGTACCCCGGAAATCGACAAGGTGTATTTATCCACCGACGACCCTGCTCTGATGGAAATCGCGCAGAACAAAGGAGTGGAAGTCATCGAGCGACCTTCCCATCTTGCAACGAAAGAAGCGCTGGGCGAGCATGCCTATCAGCATGGGTTTGAAGTGATTCAGGAAAGGAATCCTGGCGCAGAAATGGAATTGGTCGTTCTGTTATTCTGCAATGCAGCCACTGTTACTCCGGAAACGATTTCAAGAGGCATCGGCGCATTACGCAAGAACCCGGATTACGATAGCGCTGTCACGGTATCGCGCTATAATATGTGGTCGCCCCTTCGTGCAAGGAAACGTGACGCTGAAGGTCTCCTGCAGCCATTTGTTCCCTTTGAAACGTTCGGTGATCCGAAGACATTGAACTGCGACCGTGATTCCCAGGGCGATGTTCTCTTTGCCGACATGGGAGTGAGCATTGTGCGGCCCAAAAACCTGCTGAATCTTGATGATGGTATGCTCCCTCAGAAATGGATGGGACAGCGGATTTTTCCTCTGGATCAGGAAGCAGGTTGCGATGTCGACTATGAGTGGCAAATTCCGGTAGTCGAATGGTGGCTTAAAAAGTATGGTGGGTACAGTTGAAAGATATTAAACCACAGAAATACGAAAAGCATCATAGCTTTGGAGCCTTCCGTAG
>JAGRNC010000444.1 GCA_020440935.1 Leptospiraceae bacterium
TTAAGCAGAAAGTATCCCTGGATCCAGGGCAGACCAAAGAAGTCACATCTACCTGCTCGCTTCCCATTCCCGAGGATAAAAAGAACCTTCCTGCAAGCGGAAGTATTCTAAAAGGAACATTCAAGGCCAGTGGATCGGGGCAGACTCTGGATGCCATGGAGTTTCAATTTCCTGTGCGCATCGAAACCTACCGCGAGGCATTTGCTACGACGGGCATGGTTGCAAAAGATGCCACGGCCGAAGAGTTCCTCTCCATCCCGGACCCCGAAGAAAACCCGGCAGAACTTCATGCGCAACTATCTTCGACGGCGCTTCAGGCCCTGGAGGGATCCTTCCAATACTTTGAGGCCTATCCATATATGTGTCTGGAGCAACGATCCAGCGCTTACCTTATTTCGCTGGTGACTCCGGAGAAATTTCTGCCGTCTAAATTCTTCCACGAATACAGCGCAAAGGAGTTGGAGTCTGTGGTGCTGGATTCGCTGACCGAATTCCAGAATCCGGACGGAGGATTTCGGCTCTGGAAGGAATATGCCCAGCTGCGCACTTCTCCCTATCTTACCGCATATGTTTATTTGGTGATGCAGGAGGCGAAGAAACGAAATCGTCCGGTCCCATCGGCTGTAATGGCCCGAGCCGAGAAGTATCTTCGGGGCTATGCAAAATCGCCCGGCAAGGATTTCAAATCCTATATATACGAGACATTGCCGCTCATACTGTATGTGTTTCGGGATAATCAGGTAGAAGGTCTACAGGATTATCTGGTTGAGCATCGCAAAGAGTTGTCTCTGCGTGGAAAGGCATACCTGCTTCTTGCAACACTGGAGTCGCGGAGCCCCAATTCCTTGAATCGAGACGTGGCAAAGGAATTGCTTCAGGATTTTACAAATCAAGTGCGATGGAATGCCCGAAGAGCGGAAATTCAGGAGCCAATTTCGTATTCTTATTCACGGGCCTTTTATTCAGATGAAGGAACGATTGCTCTCTGGCTGCGTGTGCTCACTGCATATCAGCCGGATAGCCCATTGGTACCCCGCTTTCTGCAATCGGTAATCGTTCGAAACCCGCATCATTCATCCAGTCATGCGGAAGCATTGATGGCTCTTGCCATTCGCAATTACCATGATAAGATTGAAAAGTCGTCCGAGACCGCATACGAAATCAAGCTCGGCGATAAAACTCTATTCCAGGGAAAGCTAAACGAAGATAAATCAGAAAAGGTGGAACATTTGAATGCTGCCGAATTGAAGAAATACTTCACCGGCGCCATGCAGAAATTCGATTTCCAGAGCAAAGGTCCAGGCCAGCTGTACTATACCACCAGGATTGATTATGCGATCCCACCGTTGCGCACTGAACCGGCAGACGAAGGAATCGAGATTCGACGGAGCATTCAGCCCCTGGACGAAGCCATGGGCCGCGGAACGACCAAACCATTCCTGGCCGGCGAACATTCATTGCAAAGAGGCAAAATCTATCTGGTTCGGATCACCGTTACCAGTACTCGACCTCTGAGCCATTTCATACTTCGCGATCCATTGCCTTCGCACAGCGAGATTGTCAATACCAGCTTCTCCACCGAGTCCTCGATGTTGACTAATGTGGATAGCTATAGCTCCAATGGTTACTGGTGGGCATCGCCTCCCATTTCGACGAATCGGGACGATGCATACGAAGTGGTGCAAACCTATCTTCCAGCAGGAGCGCATCAGTATGTGTACCTGATGCGTCCGTTGTTCAGAGGCCAGGCAAGATTCCCTGCGGCCAGCGCTTACAGTATGTATGAGCCGGAAATATTTGGCCGTACCGAAGATGCCATTCAAGAAGTGGAGTGATCTAATTCGAAGTGCAGTGGTCGCCTCCGGGTGGCCGCTGCCAAACTGGATTTTCACAGCTGGGCTGCTTTGCCTGCTGGTTTTATTCCTCGGTTTCTTTCTGTCGCCCCTGCCCGACCAGAGCCGCCGAGACATCTATCTACTTTCGCGTACCGGCGAAGTGCTCTTTGAGTATAGCGATCCTGATTCGGGCATCCAGAAAGCGCCCGGCCGGATCCCGGAAACACTTCCTCAGTTACTCCTTCTGGCCGAAGACCAACGATTCTACCATCATCCTGGAATCGACGTTCTGGCCATGGCCCGGGCATTTGCATCCAATCTGATGGCAGGTCGCATTGTAAGCGGCGCCTCCACCATCACACAACAATTGGTTCGCATAAAGTACCCCCATCTACTACCGGAGAATCCTTACCTGCGTAAGCCAGTAGAAGCGCTGTATGCGCTTAAACTCAGCGCCCATGAGGCAAAGCCCGGGGTTCTCGAAGATTTCATCCAATCGGTGCCTCTGGGACGCAACCGTAAGGGATTTTTTGCCGGGGCAAGATTCTATTTCGATCGGGAGTTATCTGTGCTCAGCTGCGAGGAGCAGGCCTTGCTGGTTGTTCTTCTAAGACGTACTTCCATGGGACAGAAATCGCTGCAAAAGAGGTTGGATCAGCTGGTGGAGCGTTCCGGCGAAGACCCCGCCTTGCAAAAGCAATGCGGATGGCAGGGGCGCAAAAAGATGACTTTTCCTGTGTCCTATCGATTCTATCGATCCGAGCAAGAGGACGAATCGGAACAAACAGCGGGGCGCTCCGATTCCCCGAGAGAATCCGAAGAACAGTCCTCATCCGATTTGGAGGCCCAGGAGCACAGCGATGGGCATTCCAGCGATACCATTACCCAGGGCTATCCGCACAGCGCCCCGCACCTTGGCGTATTTCTTTTTCATTCCATGGGAGTGCGAGGGCCGGTTTCCACCGAACTGGACGCAGCATTGCAAAGCGAGATTCAGGCCATTATCCGTTCGGAGTTGGCCATGGTGAAAGCGAAGGGCGCCAATCAGGCAGCGGTGA
>JAGRNC010000445.1 GCA_020440935.1 Leptospiraceae bacterium
AAGGACTCTGGATGCCGATCCCGACCGGATCGCCGGGTCGAACTGCCGTCCACTTGAGACTGCATCCCAGAAAGAACCGGGGGACTGCGCCCGATGTCGAATGTGGTGGAAAAATCCTACCGGCCTTCTTAACTTGGCCCTGGAGTTACTGACCCTTTGGGCAGAGCGCCAAATCAGGAGGAAAATCTATGGCTTTTATTATTACCGAGCCCTGCGAGGGAGTTTGCGATACTTCCTGCGTCAATGTATGCCCGGTGGACTGCATTCATCCTACCAAAGAAGAGTGGCCCGCAAAAGGTTACGAAGAAGGCAAGCTGGAAAACAAGATGCTCTACATCAATCCCGAAGAGTGCATCGATTGCGGCGCCTGCGAGCCAGCCTGTCCCGTACAGGCCATTTTCCCGGAAGACGAAGTTCCGGAGAAATGGGAAGGCTACATCAAGAAGAACTACGAATATTACGGACTGTAATTTTTCGAAACAATTCGTCCGGCGTTTGCAAAAACACTGGACCAGTAAAAGGGGCTGCGGCCCCTTTTTTTGTGTAATTTCTCAGCGGTCCCGTTGAGTATTGTTCTCTCCGGGAATTCGGTTATAGGACATAGCGAGAGTACTGGCATGCGAAAAAATGGTAAGATAATCGTGGGGCTGCTTGCAGCGGCTATTATTGGATTTATGGCCTACTGTCGATCGGCCTACTTATTGCCCACTGGACGTCGGTTTATCCCTGAAAATGCAGCAATCGGGAAGACTCTAAGAGTTACTCTGAACAGCATTCGCGAGATGCATATTCGCAATATTGGATACGATAACGAAATAATACAACACACAGTTACATTGACGGTGGCAAATCCTGGTGAAATGGGGCAGTTCTTCCAGTGTAGGGAAGGGGCAAATTTCGAGGATCTGCGAATGACACTACCGCCAAAAGACGGTAAGCAATATGCCGATGCTACGGGTGCCCAAATGTTTGAAATTGGTTTGAAGCGCCTGGACCCCACGCTGGGGCCGCAAACGGAGCTCATCGGTTCGATCTTCTTTAAGACCGGTCGCCCCATGGCCCGTTGCGGCGAATGCAGTCCCCTGAGTGAAGTTCCGGAGGGCTTGCGGCGCACATTCGGAATGTGGATTCCGCCCAAGACCACAATCGAATTTCGAACCAAATGTGAATTTTACCGGGGGGCGGCGCCTGAGTACTTTTCCTTTGAAGGGGAAAAGTTGAAAATTGATTCCACGATTCGCTATGAAGATTCAAGTATGGGAGTTCTGGAAGATTACGAATTCAAGCGCACAATGGGGGAGCCGAAATGAAGCAATCGAACGGTAATAGTCATCGCTCCGGCCTTTATGCGCTTTCATTTCTGGCATTGATCTTGCTACTTCCTGGCTGTTACGCCAATTACTATGTGCAAAGTGCAGAAAATCAAAGAGGCGAATCGCTGGCTTTACCGGCTCGATCCGTTCAGCCTATGAATGTTTGCCTTGTGGGCACCGTAAAACAGGACGAGATTCGAGAACTCTTGGAGGCGCGGGGACACCGGGTTATCATTCTTGATCCTCAGAGTCTGGAGCCTATGGTTGAAGGAACTCCCAAGAGCTGCGATGTCGTTGCTTTGCAAGAACGATGGGGCTACGAGGGCTGGGTAAAGTCGACGTGGGTACGCGAGGTTGCCGCAGCCTTTACGTTCTTTTCGCTTGGTATCATTCCTTCCAAAGGAAGGGGATATGCGCGTTACACATATCAAATCATAGATACAAAAAGTCGTCGAAATGAACGCATCCAAACCGAGATCACCGGTCACGAATGGTGGGGTAGCCTTTCTTATCTAATTCTCAACGCCATCCAGCAATCGGGGCAATATGGCAGGGTACGCACAGAAATGAACCTTCGCGTGGTTGCCGCCATCGAGGGCATGGGGCGCGACGGCAAATTGCCTCTGGAATAAGGCGAGGGGCCCAAAATCAAATCCTCACCGATTTTGAGAGTGTTTATCCGACTTAGTTCGGGCCCGAATGCCTCTCAGTCGGTGGCCGCAGATGGGAGAACGTTCGAATACAATCGATAGGATTCCGGTCTTCCGGTTGCGCGATCCAGATCAATCAGGAACGAACTGCTTTCGTTCGGCGCCAAAATCGGCTGAATCGGATAAGCGGTTTGGATGTCCCGTAGACCTCTATCTTCGTCATAAAGCACCGCGATGATTTCTGGATAACGGGCGATTTGTATGGACCGGTTCTTTAGAGTGCCCGTTATGCGAAATCCAGTGTTATCTGGTTGTAATCGATGATCCGCGATTTCTAGCGGTAGACATCCCGGATCAAAGGCATCGTCTTTTTCCAGCCGAATGCTGTAATCGTTAAAGTCATGGGCGCCGCTAATACGCACAATGACCGGCGTTTCCTGCCCGGCCGGAAGGCAAGATCGCAGCGCCGGGGCCGCAAATTCGCCAATGGTTTGTCCGCTTCTGTTTTTTACCGTAAGATGCACATAGATTAGACTGATCAAGTGATCGCTGCGATTTTGAATCATTGCCACAAAGCGGTACTTTCCTTCGCCCAGATCTACCAATCGAGACTGGAGGATCTTTAGATCCCTGGATTCGTCGGGTTTCTTTGTGGTTGCTCCGGGCTTTTCCAATTCAAAGGAAAACAGCGATTTGTATTTTGGCGGCGGCGAATCGCGCATCATCCACCACAGCATGACAATCAGAGCAATGCAAAAGACAGGTCCCAGAACTTCTGCAGCCATACGACCGTAGCGATAGGGCACTCGGAATTCCTCTGAAAGACGCTCTTCGGCCCGGCGGCCCAGTCGGTAGCCAAAAACAATGAGCGCCAGAGCGGCCAAAATCATGAGCGACGGATAAAACCAGTAGGATGGG
>JAGRNC010000446.1 GCA_020440935.1 Leptospiraceae bacterium
CTGCACTTCGTTCAGCAAGGCCTTGAATCGATCTTCAAACTCACCCCGGTACTTGGCGCCTGCAATCATGGATCCCAGATCAAGGGCATAGATTTCCTTTTCCAACAATCCTTCCGGTACCTCTCCTGCCACGATCTTACCGGCCAGCCCTTCGACGATGGCGGTCTTACCGGTCCCCGGTTCCCCAATCAGGATTGGATTGTTCTTTGTTCTTCTGGAGAGAACCTGCATGATGCGCCGGATTTCTTCATCTCTTCCAATAACGGGATCGAGCTTGCCCTTTCTTGCGGATTCATTCAAATTTCGGGCATACTTGGACAATGCCTCGATGGTATCTTCGGGGTTATCCGATGTTACGGGCTGCCCGCCACGCATCTCATTTATGGCGCGCTTAATTTCCGCCGGCTCAAGACCCAGTCTGCGCAATTCTCCTGTCAATCGCTGTCCATCATCTTCCAGATAGGCAAGCACCATATGCTCGCTGGAAAGATACTGATCGTTGCGGCTCTTTGCAATTCGATCGGCACGCTGTAAAAGCTGCACAAAAGCCCGGGAAGGATGGACTTCATTTTCTCCTTCGACCCGGGGCAGGCTACCCAGGTGTCCTTCAATGAGTCCGAGCACCGTGCTCTGGGATATTCCCAATCGCTCGAGCAGCATGGGTCCCATCCCTTCTTCCTGACGGAACACTTCGTAAAGCAAATGCTCGGGCATTACTTCCGGATTGCCACGATCTTGTGCCAGGGTAGTGGCGCTTTCTATGGCCTCCGATGCCTTTGTTGTTAACTTATCCAGTTTCATCTATATCTCCTGAATCGTAAAATTGCGTTGTAGAATCGATTAACTTTCTTTCATCCTCGGTAGAATCCCCGCCCGGGCCTCCTGGATTTCATGGAGTTTCATCGGGAGGCTACCCCTACAGTGTGCCGGCCAATTTCCGTCCGCATAGCTGACTCCACCGATGGACGATTCCTACACATACACATAGCAAGTCTCAGACCAGGTACTGTTTCGCCTATTAAGTTATAGAAGACAAACCGTAGAAGAGCCCTGGAAGAAATGTCAGTGCCGTCGGAAAGTATGGCAGAGCATGCATTCTGAGACCCGTTCTCAAATAAAGCGAAAAGCCTGAAAATTTAACCCAAATGATTGCTACCCGGTCAGATTCTATTGACAGCCTCATTGCAAATCCATTCTTGTTCAAGGCGGGATCGGCGATCATCGCATTGCTTCCGTCAATTTGAACAAGGGCACAAGGCCAGATGGCACCTCTTCTAAGAATCGCAAAGAAGCACGGACTTAAATTCTTACTACTCTTCGCTTTAATCGGGGCATTCGTTTACCTCTACGGAGTGAACCCGAAGTATCAAGGCTACGCGCCGGATCAACCAATTCCATTCAGTCATAAAATACACGCTGGAGAAATCGGTATCGATTGCCAGTTCTGTCATCAGACGGTGGAAAAAAGCGTTATGGCATCCATTCCGGATACACAAACCTGTATGAAATGCCACGCTTTCATTGCATCCGACAGTCCTGATATTCAATACCTGCGGAAAAGCTTCGAAAAAGGCATACCCATGCGCTGGAACAAAGTGCATGACCTGCCGGACCATGCGAAATTCTCGCATAAGGTTCACATTGCCCGTGGCTTTGATTGCGTTCAATGCCATGGCGATATTGCGAAGATGGATAAGGTAGAAGTGGCTAGTGAATTCAACATGGGCTGGTGCGTAAACTGCCACCGTGAGAATACGCCGCAGCAAACGCCACCGGGCAACAATCACTCCGTTGCCATTACCGACTGTAGCACCTGTCATTATTGAGATCACTGGAAGGATCGACCTGGTTGGATTTCATGGAAACAAAGAATAGAACGAGAAAATACTGGCAATCCCTGGAGCAACGAACTGCTCCTCCGGTCACTGACTGGAAAGAACCCGAATTCGGCATGTCCAAGAACGAAATGGTTGCCGAACTCAAAAAGAAACCCGTTAGCCGGAAGAACTTTCTGAAGTTTATGGGAGCGGGCGCCGTTCTGGTGCAGGCTGCCTGTCGTCGGCCCACCGAACAAATTGTTCCGGCCGTTATTCGACCGCCGGAAGATGTTCCTGGAATTTCGAACTATTATTCCACCGTCAGTCCGGACGGCACCGGCATCGTAGTGCGGACAATGGATGCCCGGCCAAACAAAATCGCTGGAAATCCAGAGCATCCGCTCACCCGCGGAGGCGTCACGGCCTACGATATTGCCAGCATCATGGATCTTTACGATCCAGACCGGCTACGCAAACCTGTTAAGCTGAACAAAGGCAAGAAGCAACGTTCCAGTCGGGATGCAATCCTGTCCGAGCTAAAAAAGGAAATCGCAAAGGGCGACTATGTCCTACTTACCGGCCCCATTGATAGCCCTACCTCCAAGAGCCTGATCAATGACTTTCTGGCGGCCAATCCTGGCGGTCGGCACGTAGAGTTTCGCGCCGACCCTACACTGCGTCAAATTGCAGAAGGGCAGCGCCAATCCTACGGCGATGCTTTGATACCATTCTATCGCTTTGATCGAGCGGACCTTATTGTTGCAATCGATGCGGACTTCCTGGGAACTCTGGGACTGCCAGCGGCACACAATGCAGATTTTGGCGCTCGTCGCGATCCAACACAAGGCCGCCCGTCGCGCCTCATTGCCATCGAGTCGATGTTCAGCCTCACCGGCTCTAATGCAGATCTTCGGATTCCGGTTCGCCCGGGGGATCAAACGGCAGCGGCACTCAGTCTTGCAGCCCACATCACACTAAACATGAAAGTTGGCCCCTATGCAGGCAATGCGCAAGCGCGCGGC
>JAGRNC010000447.1 GCA_020440935.1 Leptospiraceae bacterium
CGCACAGCCATACTGAATTCGCTGGTCTTTCTGTACACCGATCCCACGGAAATTCTGTCCGATCAGATCCGATTTCGCATTGACGGACTTCCTCCCGAATATCTGATCCAATTTCCCAATCGCATCAAAGGGGTAAGCGCAGAACAGATCAAGAGTGCGTTCAAGAAATATGTGAACCGGGACGATCTGTTCATTGTTGTGGTGGGTCCGGAAAGTCTGGCCAAAGGGCTCCGAAACATTGCCCCCGTGATTACCATGAAGGCGCCCTAGTTTGCGACTGTCGGAATACAAATACAAGAATCATCGGTTTCTGGGATGTTCGGAAGGCGGGGTGTACACTGCCATGGCCCTGCCCCAGTATCGCCTGCTATTTGACATTGGTGTGGGCCATACCAAGTTTACGGACTATCCCAAACTTTTGCTGACTCATGGCCATCTGGACCATTCCAGCGGACTTGCTTACTATGTAAGCCAGCGCGCCCTGCGTCGTCTGGAAGCTCCGTCCATCTACTGTCCTCCGGAGATTGCAGATCCACTAAATCGTATGTTTGCCATCTGGGCCGAAATTGAAGGCTTTGAGGCGGCCTACAATTTGGTGCCGGTGGACTATGAATCACTCTATCAGCTACAGGGCAATGTTTACTTTCGCCCCATTCGGAGTATCCATCGGGTTCCTTCCAACGGATACACAATTCTAGAGAAGAACCAGAAGCTAAAGCCCGAATTCCAGGATCTGCCGGGTCATGAAATCGCTGCGCTCAAAACGCAGCGAAACGATCTTTTTTACGAACACCAGAATCCGATTATTACATTTTCCGGAGATACTCAAATTGAGTTTATCCTGGAAAATGAGTTAGTGCGAAGATCCAAGATTCTATTTCTAGAATGTACCTACGTGGACGAAAAGCGACCGGTGGAACGGGCCCGTAAATGGGGGCACATCCATCTATTCGAAATTGCAGCCAATGCAGATGCGTTTAAAGATGTGGAGCGATTATTTCTAATCCACTTTTCGCCGCGCTACAAGCAAGAGATCATTGTGCAGCAAATCAAATCGGCGCTACCGCCCTGGTTGGCCGAAAAGACTACGCCCTTTCTGTATTCAAAGGATATTCGAAACATCAATCCACCGCATAGAAACTGAGCCGGTTTTCTGGCGGCGGGGAAGCCGGTATTGCGACCCGGTAAGCGATACCGATCGGGCGATTGCGGCGAAGGGTCAGAGACTGCGCAAGATCAAGGTCGGCGACGGACGAATAGGAAGTGGAACCGAAGTGAACTAAAACGAAGAATTTCGATTTTAGCCTGTCTGTCCGGATGCAAGCTTTACGGCTTCTTTTAAATCCAGACGCCCTTCATACACCGCCTTTCCGGTGATGATACCAGAAAGTTGCGGTTGATCCAGTTCGATCAGCTTACGGATGTCTTCCAGGCTGGCAATTCCGCCGGAAGCAATCAATCGAAACCTAAATTTTTCCAGGATGGAACGAATGGCATCCAGCGGCGGTCCCGAAAGGGTTCCATCGGTGGCTATGTCGGTGTAAATGACCTCATAGACCCGCATCTGTTCCAGCTTTTCGAAAAAGTCCATGGCCGACAAATGGCTGGCTTCTTCCCATCCCGATGTGCGAACGATGCCGTCGCGGGCATCCACGCCCACGATGATTCGCTCGGCAAACTCTTGCAGTGCATCGTGCAAGAACTCCGGGTCTTTTACGGCAGCGGTCCCCAGGATGGCATGATCGAAACCGCTGGCCAGTACCTCTTTGACAGTTTTCAGATCTCGAATCCCGCCGCCCAGCTCCAGCTCAGCCGCTTCCCGGGCCGCCGCAACAATCTCATCGCGGGCTTTCTGATTAATGCTTCGGTCGCCAGAACGGGCAGCATCCAGATCCACAACATGAATGCGACGAACGCCGGCCGCCAGGAATTGCTCCACCGGCGCAGAAGGGCGATCTTCGTAAATAGTAGACTGATCATAATCTCCCTGATGGAGACGCACCACGCGTCCGCCGAGCAGGTCAATGGCTGGGATGATTTTAGTTCGAATCATAAATTCTTTCCGGACTGACAGGACCGCACCCATTGCTCAAGAAAGCGCAATCCGGCGCGATCAGATTTTTCCGGATGGAACTGCGTGGCAATAATATTGTCTTTGCGAACGATAGAGGGGAAACGAATATCTTCGTAGGCCGTTTCGGCAACTACATACTCGGCCGGAACATTTGCAGCATGGTAGGAGTGAATAAAATAGGTCCATTGTCCGTTCTCCAGCCCATCTACCGGTTGCTTCACTTCCAGGGTATTCCAGCCCATGTGCGGAATCCGTAGATTGGCGCCGCTGAATCGAACAATATTTCCTGGAATCCAGCCCAGCCCCGGCACGGTGCCTTCGATGATACGACCGTCTTCGCCGTGCACTTCGGTAGAATTCTCAAAGAGTATTTGAAAACCGATGCAAATGCCCAGTAGCATTCGGCCGGATGCCACAAAGTTCTGCAGATGTTCCATAGGTCCGCCATGTAGATGATCCATGGCCGCCTGAAATGCTCCATCGCCTGGTAAAACCAGGGCATGGCAGTCATCGATGGCAGATGGGTCCGCCGTAAATTCCACCGAGTCGGAATACAGGCGTAATGCTTTTACAATGGAATGGATATTTCCCATTCCATAATCCAAAACTACGATTTTGCTGTTGTCTGCTGCCATGTGCAAATAGCAGCGCCGGAGTCGATCCGGATCGCCACGATTCACCGAGAAGGTAGATGCGCGGCGCTTTCTAATGCCAGAGAAGTAGCCCCATCCAAGCGCACGTTTCCGCCGCTGCATACGCGGGGCCGCACATCCAGAATTCAAGA
>JAGRNC010000448.1 GCA_020440935.1 Leptospiraceae bacterium
CTATGTGAGCAATCCATGCGAAGCGCTGTGGTTCTTGCCCACTGCGAATCAGCAGAACACCTCCAGCCGCTGGCAGCCTTCTCCCTGGAAGATGCCCTGCGCGAGGACGCCGTTTCTGTGGTAGGCAATCTGGGCAACAGAATGCATTTAACGATTCTGAGCGGAGATTCCAACGAACATGTGCGACGGTTGGCGCATCAATTACAGATTAATGAGTTTCGCGCCGAGCAAAGCCCCGAGCAGAAGCGCGATTTTGTGCGACAATCAACACAAAGAGAAATCACCCTGATGGTTGGCGATGGAATTAATGACAGCGTAGCGCTGGCCGCAGCAGATACAGGCATTAGCTTTGCCGGCGGCGCCAGTCTGGCTTTGCACCATTCCGATGTGTTATTGTTGAATAACCGCCTGGCGGACCTGGAAAAAATGATATCCATTGCCCGATCGACTCGACGAAAGATCTTACAGAATCTATTTCTTGCATTCGCCTACAACGGCTTTTTGATTCCCATCGCTTTCGGCGGTTTTATTAGTCCATTTCTCGGCGCCGTATTCATGAGCCTTTCTTCCATTACAGTAATTGTGAATTCGCTGTTCGCGGGGCGAAGGGCAACCATCAGATAGAAAGTTCATCCATTAACTGTACAAAGTCCCGCGCGCAAAAATCGGCCCATTGACGGAAAGGAAACTCCTCGTGCGGATCCATGTAGATGGTTCTACAACCGGCTGCACGACCTGCCTTCAGATCGTACAAATAATCGCCTACCATCAGTGTCTGATCGGCGGAAAAACCGGTGCGATCCAGGTGCATCTGGATACCCGCCGGGTCTGGCTTTGGGGGCGCCATTTCCCGGTCCACAATTGTAGAAGGCCGAAAAAAATCGGCCAGCCCGGCCTTTGCAAGCGTTCTTATCGCAATATCGATCTGATTGCGTGTTAATATGGCCATTTCCTGACCCTGCTCCGCGAGAAGGGTCAAAAATTCATGGATTCCCGCAGCGGGTTGCGCCTGATCCGCAAGATCCATTTCGATTTCATGCAATCGCAACAGCATGCGCTCCTTTTCCCCCGCTTCCGCAGTATGGATTGCCTCCAGAATGGCGGAGTCCTCCGGCAAACCCAGCTCCGAGCGGATTCGGGCAAAGTCATGCACCGCATGCGTCAGTGTTCCATCCATGTCAAAAATCCAAAATTGCTTTCCGGAAGGCATTCAATCTCTCCCTGCCAGGCACGAAAAATCCTTTACCCACCTAAAGCCTCTGCTGGCCTACTACCATGGCTGAAGAGGACCTGGAACGTCAGTTACATCAAAAAGAAGACGAAATTCAACGATTAAAAACTCTTCTGGGCGCTTATGAGAAGGTGAATGACCTTTCCAGGCGTGAATTGGTGGATGCAGACCAGACCATTCAGGCACAGGAAATCCAGGCCGAACTTTCCCGCTCAGAAATCATGGGCCTGCAAAGCCAGGTCAAGGAACTGGAATCCGGGCAGGCCGATCTGGTAGATCTAATTCGCCAGATTCTGGACGAAGACCCTCTCAGCGAAGATCGGATTCTACGCAAATTTGACGAATTGCGGCAAAAATCGAACAATGAATTCTACGTGGATCTATTTCGGGTCCTTTTGCACCACCGATTTGAGCCTGCCGTTGCCGCCGACCACTGGAAAGAAATATTGCAACATTGCAAGGACCTGGAAAACAAGCTGCGTCGATCGGTGGGCTTCCGTGTGGCTATGCTGGATTACTTCATCAATCTGAATAAGATTCTTCGCAATCCGATTGTCATAGAAATCAGCGTCGTCGACGAGATGATGAAAAACTCCATGACCGATGAGCTAACAATGCTCTACAACCGACGATACTTTGATCGTTGCCTTCGTCGGGAGATGAAACGCGCCGAGCGCCATCAAGTAACTGTGGGCCTTCTCATTCTTGACCTCGATAACTTTAAGGCCATCAATGATACCTACGGACATTCCACCGGAGATATGATTATGCGAAGAATGGGACAGATTCTTAAGATCCTTCTGCGCCAGGAGGATTACCCCTGTCGCTTCGGCGGCGAAGAATTCGCCGTTATTTTGCCGCATACTTCCCTGGAGCAGGCCGCGCTGGTGGCCGAGCGTTTTCGCGCCGCGATAGAAAAAGAGGACTTTGGTGGCGTAAGAATCACATGTAGCGGTGGATTGGCCGCCTATCCGGATCACGGTTCCAGCGGGTCGGATATTTTTGAGCAGGCCGACCGGGCGCTGTACGAAGCCAAAAAGGCCGGCAAAAACAGAATTGTCCTGGCAGAACCGTTGCAATCCTCCTGACAAAAAATAGGCTGGTCCGATGAAATTCAAGAAAGGGAAAACCTACGAGGCGCTTTTTCTTTCGGATGTTCATTACCTGGTCTACAAAAAGATCAAGAAACACCACCACAAAGATCTGTTCGCGGTGCTGGACAATTTGCGAAAGCGCGGCGTTCGATTTAGATCGCTTTATCTTGTGGGCGACATACTGGAAAACTGGTATTTCGATTCGGCTGCCCGTCTGCGGACCAGCCAGAAGAAGTTTAACAAATTATTCGATCGACTGGATTCCATTTGCATAGAAGGCGGATTGAAGTATTATATCATTGGAAACCACGATACCACTTCGTTTACCATGCAGCTGCATAAAGGACTGCGGCAATTTTTGGAGGCCCGCGAGTATCGCGTGGCCGAACGGTTTGAGTCGTCCGAAATGGTAGTAATCCACGGACACCAGGGGCAATACAATCGCTTTAACTGGGCTATGGATATCATAGTAGTGCGCTTTTTTTATCGCCTTTCGTATCTCTTTCCCAGCTTTTTCAAGAAGGCGGA
>JAGRNC010000044.1 GCA_020440935.1 Leptospiraceae bacterium
GATACATTTGTCGCCTCCTGGAGTCGATGGAGCGTTTGCACGTTATCTTTCTACGCCATCTGATTCTTGGTCTATTTGTTTTGGCCCTTCCTTTTATTCTACTGATTTCTTACGGCGAGAAATCCACGGGCGATCTGCTCCATTATTTGCTTCGTCTCACTCCAAACATTGTGCTGTGGATTGCAGCTATGGGATTTTTGGCCTGGCTTGCCATCGTACATGCAAAGAATCGGTTCTGGGATGAGCTGAGTAAGAGAATCTGGAAAATGGACCAGACCAGTCTGGACCTGTACGCCGAACGCAGAAAGCCGCTCAGATTATTTCTTCAGTGGGGGCGCTGCTTTCGCTGCCTGGCGTTCTGGTACGGTGGCTTTGGTTCGATTCTTCTCTGGGTATTCCAGATCCACGGATGGGTGGCAATAATCTACTGGTTCCTGGTGGGATCCTCCATCGCGGCTGCGATTTCTGCTCTCATTGTGTTATTTGCCTACACAAAACACGGAGAAGATTCTTCCGAGGACTTCCTCCGTTGATATCTTTCCGGTCAATTCGCCACAATGCTCGAGAGCGGAGTCAATTTCCAGCGCACAGATTTCGGCAGGCGCGTTTTCTTCCCAGAGATTGAGCAGTCGAAGCAGCGCTTCATCCATCTGCAGAAAATGATACCGATGCCTTTCTTCGAGAAAAAAAGGATCCACTGATTGCGCTTCCGATTGTAGAAACTCGGTGAGTGCATTGCGTAGCTCGGCCAATCCGGTTTCCGTCTTGCACGAGATTTCGTAAATTCGATCGTTCGATCCTTTGCGGACCCAATCGTTCCAATGGGAACGAATCTGCGAAGAGGCCATATCGACCTTGTTCAGTATGTGCCAGACTGGCACTGCAGGAAAGTCGGGTTCTGGATAGGGCTCCTTTGACAGATCGCAAACATGGAAGATTAAAGAACTCCGCTCCATTTGCTGCTTGGATCGGCGCACACCTTCCTTTTCTACAAGATCTTCCGATTCGCGTAAGCCGGCGGTATCCACGAATCGCACAGGTAGTCCGGCCAACTCAATTTCTTCGCTTACAAAGTCTCGCGTAGTGCCTTCTACTTCCGATACGATGGAACGCTCCCATCCCAGGATCTTATTGAGCAAGGATGACTTTCCGGCATTGGGAATACCCGACAGCGCTACCTGGATGCCGCTGGTAATTCTACCTCCCTGCCTGGACCGTTCCAGAATGTCGCCAATGGAAGTGCGCAAATCCTGCACCCGCTGCAGTAGCTGTTCTCTGCTTTCGAAAGTTAAATCCTCGGTAGAGAAGTCCACTTCCGCTTCCGTTTCGGCTTTGAGATGAATCAATGCAGATCTAAATCGGGAGATCATCCGCGCCAATTCGCCGTCGTAAAGCTTTCTACTTGCATGCAGTTCAAAGATGCTCTTCGAATCGATGATTCGGCGAACCCCTTCGGCCGCAAGAAGGTCAATCTTTCCATTGTGGAACGCTCTTCGTGTAAACTCGCCTGGATCTGCTGGACGAACACGAAGTCTTTCGCATACCTCAAGAATAAAATGCCGCACAATAACCGGATTTCCATGCAAACTTACTTCCAGGATGTCTTCGCCGGTATAGGAAGCCGGGGCCTGGAAGAAGGTAAGCAATCCATCATCCAGAATAGTAGCGGATTCTATTTTCTCTCTAACCTGGCAGCGGTAGGATCTGCCGGGGATCAGTTCGCTTGCAAACGGCTGTCCAGCGCCATTTAATAAAAGGGCCTCCACAACATCTTTGCTGCGAGGCCCACTGAAACGAACGATGGCAAGGGCGCCCCTTCCTGGAGGAGTGGAAAGGGCTACAATCGTATCTTCGATCTTATTCCTCCGAATCCCCTTCTTCGTAGTACTCTTCTTCCTCGTAGTACTCTTCGGAGTCGTCTTCTCGGACGATGACTACGCGGACACGTTTGTATAGCCCGTTGCCTTCGGACCGTGTAGTTACGCGTTCGTCTTCTTCCAGAGTCAGGTGAACGATTCGTCGCTCATAGGGATTCATGCTTTCGAGCAGTACAGATCGACCTGATTTGGCCACACGATCCGCAACGGAGCGCGCCAGTTTATTTAGCTTTTTCTTGCGTCGCTCGCGGTAACGAGCTACATCCACAAGGATTCGCTTTTTGGTCTTCAAGTCGGGAGTAACCAGTAGATTTAGAAGAAACTGGAGCGCATCCAGAGTCTTTCCCTGACGTCCTATCAAAATCCCGGAATCTTCCGATTCGATGTGGACAACGAAGTTTTCTTCTGTGTCTTCGAAGTCATCTACTTCGGCTTCGATGCCCATCTTAGAAATCAAAGTAAGTAGTACTCCTTTGATAAGAGCCTCATCGCCAGGCTCATTCTTGGCGCGAACTCGAACAACGACCGGTTTCCGGGCCATCATCCCGAACAGGCCGGAGCCTTCTGATTCGAATTCTAATTCTTCTTCGGGAATGCCAAGAATCTCCGAAGCGCGCTTCTGCGCGTCGGATTTGTTCTTGGATTCAATCTCGAGGATATAATTCATCTTGGTACCCTGTTAAAATAATTTCAAGCTTTCGCGGGCAACCCGGATGACGGGTCATCGCCAAATTTATTGGCAAGCACCTGCCAGACGATAGAAACCAGGTTCTGCACAGTCCAGTACAGTGTCACGCCACTGGGCATAGACCAGAAGAAGAAGATCATTACGAAAGGCATCGCATACATCATGATTTTCTGCTGTGGATCGGAGACCACAGTCGTGAATCGCTGCTGCAGTACCTGCGAGACCACCATAACAAGAGGTAGAACATTGATATGGAAGTTTTGCGTAAAGATCAGATCTTTGATCACAAAGACTGTATCGGGCTGCGACAGATCATGCATCCACAGAATAAAGGGGCTTCGCCAGAGTTCCATAGATTCCGAGAAAGCGCTGTAAAGCGCGATAAACACCGGAATCTGAATCAGCATGGGCAGGCATCCTTTGGCCGGATTCACATTGTGCTCTTTGTACAGAGCCATTATTTTCTTTTGTTTTTCTTGCGGATCGTCTTTGTACTTTTCGTTGATCTTATCCATCTCTGGCTTGAGGGCGCTCATGGTTCGCATGGACTTAACTTGCATTTGCTGTAGCGGCCAGGTGATAAGTTTGAACCCTACGGCAATAATGATGATCGCCCAGCCGTAGTTGCCAATAAGGGCATAAATCTGACGCATGAGCCATACGATACCGTCGCGAATCTTTGAGAAGATGGCAAGAAAGGAAGATGTGTATATCACATCGCGCACTTCGGGATCTGGTTCGGCCATACCGAACTCGGCCTTCATAAGGGCCTCGTCGTTGAAGCCATGAGATTCATCGCTTCGCAGACCTACATATACCTGATTGTCGAGCACCATGGCGTCGGTCCGCCTCTGGGCCTTCAAAACCAGTCCACGGGTATCTTCGGGGGCTATGCTGGTTGTTCCCTGGGTAGTCGATACCTGGGGCAAAGCGATGGGTTCATTTCTGGCGGGTTCCAGACGAAATGAGCGGAATACTGCGGTAAAGGTGGCTCGGCCTTCGGGATCAACGTGGGCCTTTTGAACCACTGCATCGGGCCGATCCAGGGGATTTTCCGGATTCAGGAAGTGTGAATAGGCTACCAAAAAGCGGCTACTCGAACCCATGAATTCGACGGTGGCGTCACGATCCGCATAAACTTGATAAGGGCCTTCCGGGGTCTTGCTGCAGGAGAAGAAGCTTCCACTTCCGCCGGCGCCATGAGTTTGCGTTAGCTCGTCGTTATAATAGAAGAATCTACCATAGCTCTGCAGTACGCGGCTATTCTCTGAAACAGGGGGCGGACCCAGATCGCCAAACGTTCTGTAGAACATGTCCCCGCCGAGTTCGAATGTTTTATTCTCTAGATTGCGAAAAACAGTTATCTGTCGGAAGAAGCTTTCTCCGTCGAAGAATCGGAAAATCTTTACGAGCTCCAATCGGTGGCCCTTGAATTCCACCGGCATACTAAAACGAACTTCGGTAATCTTGCCCTGACTGACAGGTCCTTCCATGCGAAATTTACCTTTGTTCAGAAGCGGATCGCCCAGCCGACTTTCCAGAGGGGGGCTATAATATAGATGGGGCTGGAAATCCATGCCAAAGCCGCGGGTCACTTCCAGAGCCTGGTATTTCTTTACCAGAGGATCATCGGATTCCTCTACCAATGACTCTGGAACATGCAGGTCTTCTCTACGCTTTAAATAAAGCCTGGAAATGCGGCCGCCCTCGGAGCTGAGCACGTACACCGCGCGATCGGTCTCTACAATGACTTCGTTTCCATTTCCGCGCTGGAACTGAAAATCGTTTCGATTGGATTCGGGCAATTCCGGACTGGGCTTTGCATTGGGGGGTGGATCTTTCTTCTCATCGCCCATCATGTATTGAAACAGGAAGAACGTGGCGCCACCCAGAAGTAGAATGGGAAGCAGAGAACTCAGCGAACTTGGGTTTTGTTTTTCATCACTCATTCAATTTACCTGGAAGTACGGGGGCTGGCATCGTGATTCTCTTCTTCGGGAAACACAGGATCAAAGTAGCCCCGGGATAAGGGATTACATCGGGCAATACGCCAGAGACTTTTCCCCAGTGCTTGCCAGAATGGAAGATAGGTAAAACATTCCATGGCATACTGGGAACAACTTGGATAAAATCGGCAACGTCCGGGCAGAAAAGGGGCGATGAAGCGCTTGTAGAAGGAGATAAATCCTCGAGCCAGGCGGTGCGGCAAGTCTAGCTTCGCATCACCCCTGCCCGCCGTAGCGCCGAATGCAATGCCTCGGTGCCCTCGGCCGACGGAATTTCGGCCCATTGCCGCGTCGGGAATATGGCTACAAGCCAGCCCGTGGGCATGGTCTCCATCAGGGGTTCCAGCGAAACTTTGCATTTTCTTCTAATTCGATTGCGCAGCACCGCTTTTCCCGTCTTTCGAGAGATGCAGAATGCTACCCTGGTCGATTCTCCAGGCTTGCGCAGTACCAGAACGCCAACAGATTTTCCGTGTGTTCTTTTCCCTTCGGCGAAGAGACGATCAAAATCGATCCTGCTCTTCAATGTGGCTGCGCTTACTCGCCTGGTGCCTGAATTGCTTATTTGCGGAACACCTGATCGGATACGGTTAGAATGGCTCGCCCTTTGCTACGTCGGCGGGCAAGAACCTTGCGACCATTTCTGGTTGCCATGCGAGCGCGAAAGCCATGAGAACGCACTTTCTTGATCTTGCTCGGCTGATAAGTCCTTTTCATGGATTACTCCCGAATTATTAAAATATTGCGGTCAATCTGCCAGAGTCCGCTCACAGTGTCGTACGTCAACAGGCTTTCCAGGAACAAACACAAGACCCGGAACCGGCGCCGGAGCGGCCCGAAATGGCCTGATTGCTGTCCACCAAAAGACCAAATCTAAAGGAGACAGAAAACCGGACGCTGTCACACAGGAAAAAGAGGTCCACCATGGTTTTTTCACTTGATCGAGATGGGCCCGGTTCGAGACTTCCGGGGCGCAATACCTATCGAGCTGGAGTAAACCTTGGAAGATGCCTGGTCGCAAACAAAGAAAGAGCTACAAAAGGCAACTGTGGACAGCCAGGTGCGAAGCTGTCTTCTCAGTCTTAAACCCATTCCCGTAAATCATGCGAAGGAAGGGCATTTTGTATTCGAATTAAATGACGAAACGCTGCTTCAGACAGCGCTAAAACACCTGAAAGGGCCCATTCAAACCCGTTTATCGGCGATTCGTTCGGCTCCGGTTTCTGTAGAATTTCGTCTGGCAGTAGCGGATAACCGCGATAACGCCTGGATTCGCCCCCAGCTAAACCTGGATCATTTCTGCGAAGGCCGCGCCAATCGGATCGCCCTCATGGCTGCGCGAAACATATTGCAGCATTCAGGCAAAGTGAATCCACTTTACATCTATGGTGACACCGGAACCGGCAAATCTCATTTGTTAAACGCTATCGCATCGGCTTACTGCGATGCGAACCCTTCGGGACGTTACACCTTGATTCGAATCGACGAGTTTCGGATCCATTTCTCCGAGGCGCTTCAGAAACGACGCAATCTAAGTTTGAAGAACCGGTATCGCAGCGGCGATATGCTCTTCATAGAAGACCTACATTCCATCGTCGGCGCTTCGCCCAATATCGTTGATGAGCTGTACTTCATATTCAATACCTACTACGAGTCCGGGCGACAGATTGTTGTAAGCTCAGATGTTCCGGTAAAAGAACTGGCCATTACCAGTCGATGGCTCAGCCGATTCCTTTCCGGCCTCCAAGTGAAAATGGATCTTCCCGATGCAGACTTGCGAAAGAAGATCCTTCGTCAAAAACTCATTGATGCAGGCCTGAATCCTGGACCCGATGTAATTCATAAAATTCTGAGCAGACTTCAGGGAAATGCCCGGGACATTGAATCTGCCGTCAGTAGATTGTTTTTTCTATCCAATAGTGGAATTGATCTTTCCGATCAGGAGATGGTGGAGCAGCAGCTGGAGGAATTTCTTTCCCCTGGTTTAAGCGGACCGATCAATCCGGACCTGATCCTCGACACCGTATGCCGCATCTGTCGTGTGGAGCCCGCCGAACTCCTGGGAAATTCCAGAAAGATGGAAATCGCACTTCCGCGACATCTGGCCATGTATCTGGCCGTGCATTATTCAGATCTCAATAAATCCGCCGTTGCACGCTATTTCAAACGCACGGATCATTCCACGGTCATCCATGCCGAGAAAAAGATTCAGATGAAACTGGAAAGGGAGCCGTCATTCCAGCATCTGTTTCAGCAGGTAACGGACCATCTGGGGATAAACCGTGCATAATTCGCACGGACAATGTGAAGAAAGCCTCCGAGTTGTGAATTCTATGCCTGCCCGCAGATCAATGCGACGCGAATAGGCCGGGCAAAAATCGGTTTAGGGACTTTTTACAACTTGAATTCCTGCTTTCTTTCACAGAAAAGTTCGCGAATTATGTCCCGGATTGGCCGTGGCCGGGAAAGAATGGTCGTTTTTCACATTTCCACGGGACCAATAAAGTACAGCAGTACAAATACAAATACTTAGAGAGTACTGAAATGAAGATTAATGTCGAGAAAGCCGGCTTCCAGAAGGCCATATCCAGAATCGAAGGTATCATTTCCGTCAGGGAAATCCGCTCGGTGATATCGAGTATCCTGATCGAAGCGGACCAGGAAAGCATAACTCTTACAGCAACCGATCTGGACATGACTATGAAAACAACTCTGCCAGCAAAGGTAGAGCGAAAGGGTTCGATCACAGCACCTGCAAAGAAGTTGAGTCAGATTATTAAAGAATTCAGATTCGAAAGCGTGGAGCTGGACGCTGATGCAGAGAATCACATTGCGATTCGCGACGGATCCGGAAAGGCAAAGACGGAGATTTCACTGATGGGCGCTCCCTCGGATGAATTCATGCTTCCAAGCCCCATCAAAGAAAGCAATTTTAAACAGTTTCCTCCTGCCGTTGTAGCTGAGATGATTCGCCGCACTTCTTATGCAATCGCCGAAGAGGATGCCAGATATGTCTTTAATGGTCTGTACATGGAAAGCGAAGGCGATCAGGCAGTATTTGTTGGTACAGATGGAAGAAGACTGGCTCGTATTGCACGGAACTTTCCGGACAGTCTCCCTGTAGACAAGGGCGTAGTTGTACCGGTTAAAGCAATTCGCGAATTAACACGTCTTATAGGATCCGTTAGCGAAGGTTTCGTAGGATACGACAAAGAAGAAAGCCGTCTCTATTTCAAACTCGGCGAAGTGGAACTAATCACTCGACTCATTGATGGTAATTTTCCGGACTATAGACAGGTAATCCCGCGAAAGCTCGATCACGAAGTAAAGCTGAACCGAGAAGCTCTACGTTTGTCCCTTCGTCAGGCTGCGGTGTTGGCCGCGGAACCTTCCAGACAGGTAAGATTGGAGTTTACTCCCGGCGTTTTAGTGGTCAGCTCTTCGACGCCCGATCTGGGTAATGTCAGCGATCCACTTTCCTGCGAATACCAGGGAGAAGAAGTTACTATCGCCTTTAATTCCAACTATTTACTGGATGTACTGGGAGTACTCGCTTCGGAAGAAATCATCATGGGATTTTCCACAGCCAGCGCTCCCACAGTAATCAAGGATCCGGATGACGGCGAATTCGTGGCAGTTGTAATGCCTATGAAGCTTTGATTCCCAACCTTATGGCGGGCGCTTCGCGTGTTCTTGCGAAAACTACAGCTCCAGCATTATAGAAATTACGCTCACCTGGAGCTGCAGTTTCCCGATCGTTTAACCTTTTTGGTGGGAGAAAACGGTTCGGGTAAGACGAATGTGCTCGAGGCCATCTCTATACTGTCGCAGGGAAAGTCATTCCGTGGAGCTCCTGATCCGGAATTGGTGCAGCAGGGCCAGTCCTCTTTTTATCTCAGCTGCCAGTATGAATGGGATGGCGCAGAGCATTCTCTGGAGATGGGGGTGCAGCTGGAAGGCAGACTTCAGAGACGAATTAAGAAGGACGGCAAAGTCCTTGCTTCTCGCAGCGCGCTCATTGGAAATCTAGTGTCGGTAGTCTTCAGCCCGGATGATCTAGAAATAGTACAGGGAGGCCCAACCAGCCGACGCAGATTCCTGGACGCATTGTTGAGCCACCGAGATCCCGCCTACCTGCAAAATCTTCTGCAGTATAACAGACTCATCAGGCAACGTAATGCCACATTGAAGAGTATTCGCACCAATCGTGCCCGACTGAGCGACCTCGACGCATGGGATTCGATGTTGGTGAATCTGGGAACCGAGATTACTCGTAAGCGACGTCAGTTCTTGCAGGAATATGAACCGATATTGAATCAGTCCATCGATCAGATTTCCGGCGGTAAGGATCGAATAAAAGTTTCTCTATTTCCGGGCGAAGCCAGACCCGAAGAGTTCAAACGAGCCTTGATGGATCGTCGAATGCGTGACGTTGCTACCGGGGCTTCCAGCTTTGGACCCCATCGAGATCGACTTTTATTCATCTGTCAGGATGGAAGCGAACGAGATATTCAATTTCGTTTCAGCCAGGGCCAGAAACGTAGCCTGGTGCTTGCCCTTCGCGTGGGACAGTTCTATTATTTAAAGCAGTACCTGGGCCGTTCACCAATTCTGCTCATTGACGACGTTATTCGAGAACTGGATTACAAGCGAAGGGATTATTTCGTAGATCTATTGCATCGGTGCGGACAGGCATTTTTTACGACGCCCGATCTGGATGGACTGCAGGAAGCAGTGGAAACTACCGGAGCCCGAATCATTCAGGTTCCGACATTGCAGCGCAATGCTTAATTCGGGACCGCCAGAACCCCTAAACTAGTAGAGCTATGAAAGATAAGAACTCTCAGGACGCCGCCGATTCTGGCTGGAATCCATGGCCCGAACAGGACCGGCGCGCATTGCCGGCCCATTCCACAGAATCTATTTCAGGACTGGAGCAATCCTTTCGGCAGCGAATGGAGCATTTGATCGGCATTTCTGCCACCGAAAGCGCCTTCCATCGCATCCAGGAATCCTGGCAGCAATTCACTGGCTTATTAGCAATGCATTGCTCCCCTCAAGAGATTAAAGACGACAGACTGGTGGTTTATGTCGCGGAAAGCGTTTATGCCCAGGAACTACAGTTACACAGCCGGCAGATTCTCAAATCTATAGAAAAAACCCTGGGCATTTCTCTGAAGGGGATACAGATTCGAAGGAATGCCTACCGAAAATAAGGAAAAGCCATGCTAACCCTTGTTGCCGTGGCCGGACTTTGTCTGGCAGTTATTGTTTTTCTGAATATGCTTTCGCCCACTGCATTGCAGCCGGCCGGGGGAAGTCTGCGAAAGAAGACTTCCATGAGCGAAAAGCCACCCCGACTCAATGCAAAAAAAGTGCTTCAGATGGATCCAGGTCCGGATCGGCCCAGGATTTGTCCCGTTTGCGGCACTCTTTTGTCCCAGACCGACTATTTGTTTGCGGCGCTTGAACCGGAGCCAAAGACGGAACGAAAAAGACAGGCCCATATCTATGGTTGTCCCTATTGTCTCGACTCGGATGGAGTCGTACGCACCGGGAAGAAAGTCACAGAAATCGAACCTTGAATCAAAGAGCTCGAATTAAGACCGACAGACCTGCAAGTACCTGAACGATAGCAAAGCCCCGCTTCAAATGTAAACCTTTGATGGAGTTCTTAAGTAGCGCTCCGCCGAAACCTCCCGCCAGCGCGCCTATGGCAAACGGGATTGCAAACGGCAGGTAGTAATGCCCAAGAAATGGTTCCGGAATCGAAACGGTGTTCGGCTGTAGCGCATAAAGTACGCTGCCGTAGAAAGCGCTAAAGACGATGCAGAAGCTGGAGGTGGCCACGGCTTCGGAAGGGTTGGCATTGGGTAAGAACCACAAGAATAGCGGAACCAGGACAACCCCACCTCCCAGGCCAGTAATCGCCGATAGAATTCCGACGAACAATCCGGACACCGCAAACAAGATCAGGTAACGACGATCGGGAACCCGACGGCCAGAAGTAGAGTTCTCCATCGGTTGCGGCGGCAAATCGGCCACCGAATCGCTCTGGTCTGGATTGGGGCCATTCTCCGGGGAATCTTGCGAACTTTTGCGAAAAAAACCGGCAAGCCCTGTTAGTATTACTATGACTGCGAAAATGAGCGCGAGTTGTTGGAAATCCAGCATCTGGCTCAAGGTGACTCCAAGGTACGACCCTGGCAAACTGAAGGCGCTGACAATTAGTCCAGGAATGAAATGGATCCGCCTGCTTAGTACGTTGGAGGCCGAAGCAGAAACGGAAAGGAGCAGAGCGGTGAGAAGGGAAATGGCAATGGCGGTATGGGCCAATCCTTCTCCCTTCCATCCGGAAAGGCTGCCCATAAAAATCAGAAAAGGAACAGTCAACGTACCGCCACCTATCCCAAATGCACCAGAAAGCATAGCAATCAGGGCGGCAGCAGCCAGCAATATACAGAATTCGGTTGTAATCATTGGCTTATTCGTCAAATAGTAAAACACGGTCTTCCATACCACGATAAAAAGAACAGGTAACAGAAAGGAAATGAAAGCATATCAGGATCTAGACCCCGCTAACGGAAGAAAAGTTAAGGATCTTCTAAAAAGTCTACTGCTGAACCTGGAAACAAAGAAGTCCACCCGTAGAGATACCAAGCTAATCCCCGATGAAGAAATGATTCATCAGGCCCTGGCGCATCCAGAACGTGGCGATGTTGAGGTCATTCTGGTAGATCTGGGCCATGAGCAGCAGCTGTTTCTGGGAAACCGCCGAGACCAGGAGAATCCATTCGCTGTAATGCGCGTCTCGGAAATGCGGGATTTTCCTGGCCGTCGGTTACTCGATGCCGAGCAATCCACGCAAAAGGCAGATGCTGTAGCCTTGTTTCTTATTACGGTTCAGGACCGAGAGCTGCTGCGCACCGAGAGA
>JAGRNC010000449.1 GCA_020440935.1 Leptospiraceae bacterium
GGATCAAGCGGTGAAAGACAAGCCCATGATTCCGATGATGCTGAACGACGAACAGCGCAAACAAATCAAAGAGCAGACTGCAAATATGCTCATCGGCGCCATGCCCCAGGTGGCCAGTCGAGTAGAGTCCTATATTACCGAAGCTCTAGATATCAAAAACACTGTGGCGCGCAGGCTTTCTTTTCTTCCTCCAGCAGAATTCGAAGAGTTGCTCCATTCGGTTTTCAAAGAAGATGAGCTTACTTTGATTGGATTGGGAGCATTCCTCGGCGGAGCCGTGGGGCTTTTACAGGCAATGATGGTCTTCTTTGGGTAATTGCCATGACTGGTCCAGTGGCTTTGTTTTCGCTGGACTGGCGGGAAGAATAGCGGGTGTTGGCTGTCTTAAGAGAACAGGTAACCGTTTTTGGTTAAAACTAACCAATGTAAGGTATGCATAACTAAAGTTAATTAAAAACTATACTTACATAAGTTAAATACTTTTCTTCCATCGCAGGCCTGCCAGGCTCCGCCCTTCAAAAAATTCAATTGGAGGGGGTGCCTTATGGCCAATCAACCAAACAAGCCCCTGGGGATATTCGTCGTAGTTCTGGCAATTTTGCTTTCGAATTGCGGAACATCCCCAGATCGGGTGCGAAGTGATGCAGAACTCGCACTTTCGGAGGCTGATGCATTGCTGTCGTCCGGAAACAGGAACGAGGCGTATCAGCTTTATTATCAACTCAGCCTTCTGTATCCAGATAGCGCTCGGATAAAGCAAAAGCTTGCCGAGTCGCGAACCGAGGACAACTCGAAGGCGCAGAACGATTTGCGCGGTTCGTCTCTATCGAAAAGAAAGGCAGTTTCGCGATCGATCCTTCTTCGGATCTTGCTTTATATCCCGGATCGAATTGCGGATATATTTGATACCTTTTCTTTTGGAATTGGAACGGGGTTTGGTGTTGGTGCGGGCGCCTGGGTTACGAAGGCGGCCCAGGTAGACCTGATGGCCGGTTCGCAAGGCCAATTCGGCTGGTTTCACAAACGTCAGGCGGGCTTTCAGGTAAAAGATGAG
Source organism: Leptospiraceae bacterium (assembly GCA_020440935.1). GTDB lineage: Bacteria > Spirochaetota > Leptospiria > Leptospirales > Leptonemataceae > UBA3465. Next base: position 1,055 of record JAGRNC010000449.1, read on the forward strand.
CTGAGCGCGACCATCGGTCCTGTAGGCGCATCCTGGATGGATGGTGTTAAAGGCGCGGGGCCCAATAGAGACGAGATAGAATCGCTAACGTACTTACACAGTCCGCGAGATGAGAACTATCAGAATTTTGGAGACTACTGGTCAACAGGAGTCCATGCGTTGGTGCCCGGTCTTTCCATATCGGCGGAGTTTCACTTCTTCGAAGTTTTGGATTTGATTGCCGGGTTCTTCTTTTTCGATCTTTCCAATGATGATTGGGCCACTACCGAGTCCCTGGATCTGAATACAGAACAGGCCCGCCTTCTGAGGTTGCTCGAAAAGTATGCTGGTTCCATGAGCGAAGAACAGGTGCGCGAATTGGCGAAGATGTATCCGTTGCGAGGTGCCGAAAAATGAGGTATGTCGCAACAACTCTTGCTCTTGGATTCGCGCTATTCGGGTCTTATCTCGGAGCGGAAGAAACCAGAGACTGGTGGTCTTTCAGGCTGCAGAAAGAAAAGGTTCGTCCGGGAGCTCTAAATGACATTGATCGCATGGTTCTCTCCGCCGGAAGCGATGGTATCCTTTCGCCTGGATCCCTCCAGCTTCCGATTTCCGTAGTGAACACCTATGCCGATTTGGGCGAACAGAACATTGATCTCTACTCATACAGTCTGGGCGCTCAATTTGATCGGGGCTGGCGAACGACGGTCTTCGATATCGAGTATGCATCAACGGACGTTCCTTCTGGTGGCGGCTATCAAACCACAATCAATGAATCCTATCTTGCATTCTCCCTCGGGAGCGGTCCGAGCACTACTACAAGTACTACACTGACCAATGCGCAGCTAGTAAGTGTGGGCGCGCAATACGATCGGTACCGGTTGATGTATGAGGACACGTTCTGGTTATGGCGAGACCAGCAGAATTGGCTCAGCGGAGTGGGATTTCTTGCCGGTGTAGATACCCAGGTGTCCCAATACCAGTCCGACCTCGTCGGCAGCGGCGTTTCCGCTTTTAGTTCGGTTGGTGAAACCAGCGGGACCCCAATTTCGCTGAATTTCAGTAGTTCGATTGCTCCGCTTGGCACCGTCGAATCGTTGGTGGCAACCGTTAGTGCGAATCTTGGTCTAAAATATCGTTGGCAATTTGACTTTGGGCTCACCCTTGAAGGAGTTGTCGCCTGGGGATACGGACTGGGTAGGGCCAACTACAAACAGCGGCTCAATTACATCACCACCGTCGCTATTATCCCTGGATCGCCTCCGTTACAGACGCCTACAAACCTGAAGACGGAGCGCGACCTATCAGGCGAAAGTGAGGCTTTTAAATGGCACCTGGAAGCCGATTACCGGTTGCATGAATCGTATTCAGTGGCCTTGCGATATGGTTATCGAGAGACTCGGTTTTTACCAAATAAGCTGGAGAAGAAGGAAAAAGTAGGAACGGCACCTCCATCCTCTGGTCTGGGGCCCTTCCTGCCGATAACGGATATCTCTCAGTACATTGGAATCGAACTGCGATACAGGTATTGATGCAACGTGGCCATTGTCCATTGTTCGGTGTGGCCTGCCCCCAGCTGGCAATGGGCAATGGTCTTCTTTGGGTAAATGCTATGCCTCATCCGGTGGCTTTGTTTTCGCTGGACACCATACTTCTCCGGTGCAATAGAAGAATCCATGAGCTGGAAGGGCATTATCGAAGAAATGAAGCATACGGGCCGATTCATCGATCGTCCCTCGTACTCGGATGCAGACCTGGACAAATGGGAAAAGGATCACGGTTGCCGTTTTCCTGAGTCCTTTCGCGGTATACTGA
>JAGRNC010000450.1 GCA_020440935.1 Leptospiraceae bacterium
CGGTACTTCGCCGATAACCGCTGGGTTGCCGTAATCAGGATACATTGGCAGCGCACCTTCAGGGGTATCGACCATATCGATAACATTGTTCATCAGTGCGGGATCGCCCTCGACTACATCAAGGTCTCCATTCGCGGCAACGGCAAAGTCCCGCTCGTCCGTGAGAGCAAGGTCTTCACCCATCAGCCCCTTTTCAATATCTGCGTCCGATGGATTATCCGGAAGCTGGGCATAGATCGCTAACTTATGGCCAAATGGGATCTTAATGGATCTGCCAACAATTCCAGCTGCTCGCTGCTTCTTATTGTATGCGGCCAGCGCCGATGCGAGATCCGGGTCCCCCAGATATTTTTTGGCCAGCGCCTCCCAGGAGTCTCCACCGATCGCCTTATGAATGATGTATTGGTTGTCCGTTGCCGCCTGGCGAATATAGGACTGCAGATTGATGACAGCAATTTGAGCCTCAAGAATTTGCGGATAGTATGGGGAACCAATCAGTGGCTCAAAATTCGACTCAGGGAGTGCAGCGTATGACTGTAGCGGAACTGACGGCGAAATTAGCAGAACAGAAAGATCATTCATAGCCTGAGACAGTTCAAAGTAGAGATCCCGGAGCCGCCTCTGGAATTCTGCCTGGGCATCTCTTGCTTTCTGCGCCAGGCTAATCTGCTCTGGTTCCTCCTGGAAACCACGGCCGATGTTGGCATAACCTTCATTGAAATTTATTGCTGCAAACTTACCATCCGACGCGAACACCTTTCGCATGTTATCCCAGGCACCACTCAATTCAGATCCAGTTGTGCTGATTTGCCGGAATACTCGGGACATTCGCAGATAACCGCCGGACAGCACCGTTGGCAGACTGATGAGATCCTTGATGTCTACCATGAGTTCAGCAATGGCCGACTCATAGTTCACATTGAAATATCGCTCTATTTTTGATGGCAGGGTGAAAGCATCTTCCCGCTCATCCTTAATGACCGTCAGCGTCATTTCCCATTTGTAGGTATTGGTATCATCCACCGATCTCGATACCTTGAATCCCTCTGGAGAATGGACAACTTCGACGTGGCGCCGCCGGCCGTAGTCGTGAAACACTAGGCCAAATTCCGAATAATTGAATGGCTTGTTCTTCGCGCGAAACTTGGTCAGCATCGCGGAAGCCTGGTTGTCCTCGCTCTGGTAGGTACTGCCGGCTTCCCAGGTTCCCGCCATTATCGCGACAAAATCGAAGAACTCCATTTCTCCCGATCGTATTCCGCCAACACCGGGGACTGGAATGAGTCCTGTCGCATAGCCGATAGTTCGGTCGTATAGCTTCTTTGCCGTCCCAGAGAAGTCTCCGATTAGTCCGCTGGCATCATTATAGAGACTTTTCGCACCGGCTGTAATGTCGCCAAATCCCAGGCCAGGTTCGCCGTCATCGAACTTGGATAGGAAACTCGGTCCGGATGGGCCGTCGGCCGGCCGCGCAAGAAAGTATATATGAAATTCGCCTTCGAGCTGGATCAAATTGTTGTCCCGACCGTAGTCGATCGTAGAACTTCCCGGGGCTTTCGATTCCGAACTGGCGGATTTATCGGCACGATCCTTTGCATTGCCGCCGAAGGTTGGCGTGGTCTGGATCCGGTACTTGTATTGCTCCGAATAGCGGACCGGACCATTGAGCAGAATGTATTCTCCGAGGGATTCCCCCAGCTTACCGGATGCATCTCGCTCCCGAATCTCGAATGAAAACAGATTGTCTGCCACACATGGATAGTTGTTCGTTTGATGCCATCGGTCAAAGCCACATTGCCCGATAAGTGCAAAGCTTACTATTATCGGGCGGATGCCTTTGCAGCAATACATCCCCCGCGCCGATGTCGAATACCGCCAGGCAATGGTCAATTACCTGGTGGGTCGTGCCTCCAGGCTGAGTAATTTTGGCCCAGGGTCCCGCATTGCATCCTTAATCGAGGCTATCGCAATTACCCTGGCTCGCGGAGACCTCGATACAAAGCAGGGTTTCGATGCTGAAGTAGTCTCGGGAGTCTATGAGGTCTTTGGGTTCCCTCTCCTGCCAGGTCTTAAAGCGACCGGCCTTCTTAGATTGGAGCATTCGGGCCACACCGATCCTATCAATTACCCAATCTTCACCATTGATCTGTTTGGGCAGCGCTTCGAAACAGTAGAGCCTGTTATCCTGAACCCTGCCGACTCCTTCATCTTCGTTGAAGCCCGCGCTATTCAACCAGGAGTCTCCGGAAACATCCAGCCTGGGGCCATCGATACTCTGGATGGCCGAGGAACAATTTCGCCACAAATAGAGCCAGGAACCAGGGTCTGGAATCCTGCCAAGTTCTCGGGCGGTACACAGCAGGAAACTGCCGAATCCCGGGCCGCACGATTCCGAGACTTCATCAACAGTCTCGGTCGGTCGACAATCCGCGGCATCTACAATGCAGTGATCTCAATCCCTGGAGTTGCTGGTGCGGTAGTTAATCAGAATATTAATCCGATATCGCTCCTAGAAGAGGCTGGCTGGGTAAACGTATATGTTTCCGACGGAACCAGTTCCCCGCCCCCTTCCCTGCTGGCCGAAGTGGAAAAGGTCGTCGTCGGTGACCTGAGCGATCCCGACTATCAGGGTTATGCCGCCGCCGGCGTGCGAACCTTTGTTGGCCCGGTCGACGTAAAGCCGATCTCCGTGTCCTATCAGTACGTTGTTCGCGAGGGTTCAGGAGACTCCGATGCTGCCATCGGCGCCCTGATTGATGCGGCTGGCATTGGCTATGTGAACAGCCTGCCCATCGGCCAGGATATACTGTTTGAGACATTGCATGGGCGAATGCTCACTGCACACC
>JAGRNC010000451.1 GCA_020440935.1 Leptospiraceae bacterium
ACTAAGGCGGGCGAAAGGAGCGCCAGCATCCACGGCACCAGAAATATATTATGGAATGTATGTTCCTCTATTTCGGAAGAATTGTGTGGCTCGGAAACTTGCATGGCTGCATAAAACCGGGAGGTCCCTTCAATCCCGCAGAACGGCAAGCCACGACCCGGCCCATTCAACTCAAAACTTCTGATAAATGGAGTTTGCCTCTACGCCAATGATTCGTCGATCCCGCGCTGCCATTTGGACAAGCTCTTCCAGGCCGGGATCCAGCACCAGATGCATCTTGTAGAAGTGGCCGTTCTTGGAGATGAGCTCCACTTTTGAGATTTCAAATTCGCCGAATACTTCGCGGATGACTTTCTCGGCGTTGGAAGCCGAATCTGGCGAAACCTGCACAATGTATTCGCCGGCAACGACCTTCTGCGGCGGAGTGCCCCCCGGCGACGGATGGCCGCCAGGAGGTGTTTCGCCTGCCGTTCCAGCGCATCCAAAGAGCGCCAGAGTCAGCAGAATGGCGCACATTTCGGAACTCCAACTTTGCCATTTCAGGCTGCTTTTAATGGGCATCACCTTTTTCAACACCCCGAAGAGTCTTGGATATTGTTTTCTGAAGTCGGCCAGTCGTTTTGGATTCTTGCGACCGGAGAAATACAGACACACGACCGGGAAATTTGACCTGAAATCCCCGGGCATAGGATAGCACGGCCCACCTTCTTAGATTTGCGCGCCAACTCTGGGTCTGGATGGATTTCTCCAAAAAGACCATCACATCCGATTGGTCCGAGTAATTTCGTAAGAGCGATAACGCGCGAATGCGAATTCGTTCGCTGTTTCGGGGGTTTGCCGCAATTTCCATTAGATACAAATGCGAATTTTCGGGGGCAATTCCCTCAATTACCGCCAGGCTCTTACCATCTTCGGGATGGCGGTCTAAGTTAATGTAGTTTTCAATCGACTGAAGCTTCCCGGAATTCAGATTCGTGGCCGGTTCGCCTAACAAAGAACTGCAGAGAATCATTAGTCCACTTACATAATAGCAGGTCAGTCTTCGGGTTGTCGATTTAGTTCTATTTTGCAGGTTTAATTGCATAATCTGTGCTCCTATGGGTTCTTTTTTAGTAGACCAAGGGGTTCCTTCGTAGCATCCAACCCTGCTCTCCTGTGAGATATTCCTGCGAAAAGGCAGGATCGCCTGCCCAGAACATTACATTTCGCGCGCCCGAATCCGAAATCCCTGTACCGTCACATTCCGAAAGACTTACAAAGCCATCGTTATTATCATCAGAGAGGTCCGAGCAAACTGGGGTCTCAATCAATGGATCCTCTGAATACATATTGCCAAAATCCTGACCTCCCGATTCCACCAGATGCGATAGGCCGAGGTAGTGGCCCCCCTCATGCGCCATGGTTGTGCCAATGAATTCTAGCTCACTAAAGCTCAGTGGTAAACCGGAAATGGTCTGGTGGCCCTCAACAAAAATTACGACTGCATTCTGCAGAGTCCCGGTAAATCCTACCATCCCTGGAATACCTCCGGAAACCCCCAGGACACCTCCCACGTCGATCTCTTCGCGCGTAATAATAATGTTGAGAGCGTCGGCTCTCTGCGCGTCCGCTGTCTGCGTGATTAGGTAACGGAGAGAACCCGGAGCCGTCCCGGATTCATCACTCAGCTCATCGATGGTTAGCAGGTCGGAAGTTCCGGGGACCGTCGTCGCCGTAACAACCAATTCGATAGCCACCGTCGGCTGACCATAGAGAGATTGCATTTTTGCAATGGCCGGCGCGAAGTCATCCAGATTCGCATTCGCATTGGCCCCCTCCACAAAGATCAGATTGACATTTAAATGTTTTCGCAATGCCCATGATCGATTCATTCCCCGCTCGCGCCGATTGGAAGTATAGAGGTCCGCCGAAAAACTACGTTCGGCAGCGGTTGGCGACAGAAGACTACGAATCGACCAGATCTGCGTTGGTGTATTCGCTTTAGGAACCACCGTCTGAATCGAGATGTTATAATCGTAGGCGATGGACACATAATGCCCGGGAGAAGTATAAAAATGACTATTGCTTCCATAATGGGTCATAGCGCCATTAAATTCATAGCCCACAATGGAGTTCCTACTGAAGTAATTTGTGGAGCTCTCCCGAAAGTAGAAATCGATGGGATAGCTCATGTTATGGTCCTGAGCAGCAAACAGCATCCCCAGAGGATGCTCTCCGCCGGCCCGGATAGTTGTGCTATCTGCGACATATCCATTGATGCCGGCGCCGTAATAATCGGTGAGAACATTCGACGCCGATGGGGTAACGGACTTCATCGATGTTTCAAAAAGCGGTTCCGTTGCTCCCGTGCTCGATCCGGTCCCGGAGGGCAGAGCCTCAGAGCCCAAAAGCAAGAACGGCAGAGGATTGTCCCCGCCTCCTCCGGAGGGGCAATGTAGCAATAAAAGACTGCCAAGCACCACCCCGGTGAGCTTGAGTTTGGTAAGATTCATCGTAGTCTCCACGTCTGTATATGTTCGGGATCTTTAAGGCCATTGGTATACTACCGGCTCTATATGTAGTTGCGTATGCTAGTTCTGGGGGAATAAACCAATCTCGGGTTCGTTTTTTTCGTCAGAACGGGAACTTTTTTGCAATGTTGCGGGTTGCTTATTCCACTTCTGGAACATACCAATTTTCTTCCATAAAGTTTTTGTATTATTAGTAGGAACTGGTGCTTGCGCATGGAAGGGATCTTCCCGCAGCTGCAGGCAATTCATTGCGTTTAATGCATAGATTTTCTTTTATTAGTTTCTAGTAGGATTTCGTTCAATCATTGAAATCAGCGCCGCTTCTTGGAAATAT
>JAGRNC010000452.1 GCA_020440935.1 Leptospiraceae bacterium
GGTGGCGATTAGCTCGGACGGTTGTTCCCGGCGAACCGGATTTACGGTGGGCCCACCGATTTCCACTTCCTCGCCTTCGATTTCCGGACCTCCATCGATAGGCTGCCCGTACGCATTGAAGTATCGCCCCGCAAGCTGCGGACCCACTTTCAGAGTGGGCGATTTTCCTGTGAAGATGACATGTGCATCGGTAGCGATTCCCTCAGTGCCGGAGAATACCTGTAGGGTGACCCGATTTCCCTGGATTTTCACGACCTGGGCCGGCCGATCGTTAACGAAGGCCATCTCTTCATTGCCCACTCCCGTGGCTTCCAGAGTAACCGTTGCTTTGGTAATATCGCTGAGCTTCTTATATACTTTCTGAAATGCGGTGGTTTCCATAATCTGTCCTTTCTATCGCTTCTCTGTTATCCGCTTTCTCAGGCGGCTTTGGCCGCGCTGGAATCCAGAAGCTCATCCAGTTCCTTGCGGTATTTCTTGAATGAATCCGAATCAAATTCGCTGTAGTTCATTTGTTTGAGCAGGTTGATGGCATTCTTGAAAAAACCGCCCACTTCTTCGTAATGTCCAAATCGAAAATGACGAGCGCAAATCTCCATGACGAGATTTAGCATATATTTCTGACGTTCCAGCGGAGTGTTCGCATCGATATCGTCGAATGCATCCTGTTGCAGAACTACAAAATCCAGAAGCTCCCCTTTCCAGAAGATCTCATGATATTCGATGGGCACAGAGTCATCGCCCAGAATGTTGATCTGATCGGCGGCTTCCGTTCCACGTCGCAAAATATCCCGGGCCTGATCCACAAGTTCGGACCATCCTTTCTGGACGTTTTGATCGAGATACTCTCGAAACTCGGGGTATTCCAGGTATTTTGAATAGGAATCCAGAGGATCGATGGCCGGGTACCGCTTGGAGTCGGCGCGCTTCTGCGCCAGGGCATAAAAGCATCGAGCGGCCTTTCGCGTACTTTCGGTAACCGGCTCTTTCAAGTTACCGCCTGCAGGCGATACTGTGCCCACAAAGGTAATGGAGCCGGTCTCGCCGTTGTTGAGTTCTACGTAGCCGGCGCGGGCGTAGAAGTTTGAAATAATGGCCGAAAGGTCCATGGGGAATGCATCGGGTCCTGGAAGCTCTTCCAAGCGGTTGGACATTTCGCGCAATGCCTGCGCCCATCGAGAAGTGGAGTCTGCGAGTAACAGTACGCGAAGACCCATGCTACGATAGTATTCGGCGATGGTCATTCCGGTATATACCGAGGCCTCCCGAGCGGCCACCGGCATATTTGAAGTGTTGCAAATAATGGTCGTTCGCTCCATTAGCTTTCGCCCGGTACGTGGATCGTCCAGTTCGGGAAATTCGGTAAAGATCTCCACCACTTCGTTGGCGCGTTCGCCGCAGGCGGTAATGATAATCATATCCGCTGCCGCATTCTTACTCATTGCATGTTGCAATACAGTCTTTCCGCATCCAAAAGGACCGGGCACAAATCCGGTGCCGCCCTCGGGCATGGGATTGAGAGTGTCGATGGAGCGAATGCCCATTTCCATTAGTCGGAATGGACGGGGCTTTCGTACATAGTTGGTAATGGGCACTTTTACAGGCCATTTCTGGCGCATGGTAACTTTGGCTGTGGCGCCGTCGCTGCTTTCCAGTTCGGCGATGGTATCGTCCACCTTGTACTGCCCGGCCGCCACGATCGATTTAATCTTCCAATTGCCTTTGAGCGAAAACGGAACCATGATCTTATGATCCACCCAGTTCTCTTTTACTCCGCCCAGCCAATCCGCGGCTTTTACTGAATCGCCTTTCTTTGCGATAGGTGTAAAATCCCATTTTGCTTCCGCATTCAGCGGATCTGCAACAAAGCCGCGTTTTAGAAATACGCCATCCACTTTTTCCAGGTCGCTTTGAAGTCCGTCGTATCGACGGGAAAGAATGCCGGGTCCAAGATCGATTTCCAGCATGTGTCCCGTGAACTCTACATCGATGCCCGGGCGCAATCCACGGGTTGACTCGAACACCTGGGCGCTTGCCACATTGCCGTTCACTCGAATGACCTCGGCCATGAGCTTGCTATTTCCATGATTGATATAGCAAATCTCGTTCTGTCCCACAGGGCCGTCGCATTCGATGGTTACCAGGTTTGCGATAATGCCGGTAATTTTTCCTCGAGTCATATGTATCTCCAGATCTGTTCCAAATCGTCAAAGCGCCAATTCATCGGCGCGCACCTGTTGCGGCAAAGCCGAGTTACTCAGCACTTTTCGAAGTATATCTCTTAATTTTTCACGGCCCTCGGATGCGCTACGATGTAGCCATCGGGCGGCCAGGCTTAGCTCAATGAAGTATGCAAATACGGTGATCTCGTCGAATATGTGACCTTCGGAAGTCTCGGCGATGTGATCCAGAAGCAAGCCATCTACCTGTCTTTCCAATTCGGTGAGCTGACGTTGATCGAGCATTTCGCGAACTCGCGAGACAAATGGATAGCTTTGCGCAATGCCAAAATCTGGCTGATTGCTGGTGGCCAGCGTATGACTGAGATCGGTCTGCCCGATAAGCACTTCGCCCACTTCTTTGCCATCGCGCCGAGCGTTGATTGCGCTTAGAATGTTCTTGATGTCCCGTTTATATGCAAAGTAATCCGAAAGAAATGGATCGCATCGCTCGATGGCTTCGTCAAAATATAGTTCGATCAATCGGTTTTCCGAGGCCAGACTTAACGGACGATCGATATCGATTTCTTCCAGAAATTGAATCATATAGTCCGCCAGAGGAAAGATTCCAATCAATCCTTCCTCCAGTTCCTGGTGGGAAAATGCAGCGGGACG
>JAGRNC010000453.1 GCA_020440935.1 Leptospiraceae bacterium
GCGGCAGAAAGCGCGCATAGGCCTGCGTATCCTCCAAGCCGATTTGATCCTGCAACTCGGCGAAAAGACCGTGCTCGGGTAAAAAGCATCGCAACCGAAATCCTGCGGCCGCCAGCGTCCGAAACAGGTAACCCTTCCCTGGCTCAAAAGCGGTCTGGTTGGCCAGAATCCCCAGCCGAGTGGTTTCCGGCTGCAGCTGGGCCGTTTTCAAGTAGCTGAGAAGAGTGGACTGCATAGTTCCCTTTGAATTGGTCCCGTTTTGGGGACCAGAACGATTTCTCTATTGACTGAGTAGGCCTCGATTATGTCACCTGATAATTGTGTCCGGTCCCCGGCTGAATCCCCACCAGGCTGAAGCAGTACAGCATATTTCCGGCCCGCTTCTGATTTTTGCAGGAGCAGGCAGCGGTAAGACGCGCGTAATTACTCATAGAATTCAGCATATGCTAAACAAGGGCATTGCTTCTTCCTGTATTGTTGCCGTCTCTTTTACAAACAAGAGCGCTCGCGAGATGAAGCATCGGCTGCAGAAGATGGTGGGCTCCAAGGCCCTGCGCGGAATGGTGCTTTCCACGTTTCATGCGCTGGGCAATCGAATCTTGCAGAAAGAGATCCGTATTCTGGGTTACAGGGAGCCATTTTCGATCCTGGATTCGGACGATGGGCTCCAGCTCTACGCAAGTATATATCGCGATCTAAAGCTGGACTCAGACAAAGTGAAAGAGGACGGCATTCCATTTCTGGTTTCGCTTTGTAAGAATGCAAATATGGATCCCCAGGACTGGGCCAATTCTCGGGGCCTGCCTGTAAGCGCCGATTTCTTTTGCGATGTGTTCGATCGATACCATGTAAGTCTTAAATCCTTAAACGCCGTTGACTTTGACGATTTGATTCTTCTACCTTCGCGAATATTCAAAAAGCATCCCGAGATTCTGGATAAGTATCGCCGTCGATTTCGGTATTTCATGATCGATGAGTTTCAGGATACCAACCCAACGCAGTATGAACTATTGCTTTCTCTTGTGGGCGAAGAGAAGAATCTCTGTGTTGTAGGCGATGACGACCAGTCCATCTATGGTTGGCGCGGCGCGGATGTAGGCATTATTCAGAACTTTCAACACGATTTTCCGCAGGCTAAGATCGTACGATTGGAGCATAACTATCGTTCTTCCAGCCGCATTTTAGAAGCGGCGAATGGGGTCATTGCAAACAATTCCAAGAGAGTCCAAAAGAAATTGCGGGCCACCGGCGAAGAAGGCGAACAGATCTCGGTTATTGTGGCCGAGGACGAAGAGCAAGAAGCGATGGTTGTGGCCAGTATTATACAGAATCGGATCATTCATGCGGCGCAGAATCCGGGAGATTTCGCCATCTTATACCGTACAAACTTCCAATCGCGAGCATTCGAGCAAGAACTACGAAAACTTCAAATTCCGCACCACGTTGTAGGGGGATACAAATTCTTTGATCGAAAAGAGGTAAAAGATCTTCTGGCCTATCTGCGAGTCATTGCCAATCAAAGCGATGAGATTAGTCTGCTCAGGATTTTGAATCGGCCCCGTCGCGGCATCGGCGAATCCAGCGTGCAGAAGATCGGTGCCTATTTACAGGAAATGGCAGAGGATGCCCTGGAAAATGGAAAGAAGCGTCCGGATTTCTTCAATGCTCTGGAAATGATCGGCGCCAATCCGGGACTAATCCCGGGAATCCCCGCCAAGCAGGTAGCGGCCATTTACGAATTCGTAGAGTTCATCGAAAAGTACAGAAAGGAATTCTCGCGCGCACGGAAACTCTCCCCTGTTCTCTCGCAGATGGTATCGGAGCTCAACTGGGAGCATGAGTTTATGCGCGATGGCGGTGATGAAAATGCCGTCCGAGCTCGCATGCTCAACCTCTCCGAGCTCACGAATATGCTGGCATTCTTTGAAAGCAACTGGGAGGATTCCACCCCTCCCGGGCTGTTCGATTTTCTGGCGCGCATCAGCCTGCAGGCCAGCGACGAAGATGAAGATAATCCTAGAGGGCGTGTTCAGTTGCTAACTTTGCACCTTTCCAAAGGGCTGGAATTTCCCACCGTATTTTTGACCGGAATGATGGAAGGAATCTTTCCAGCCGAGCGATCCATTTCTGAATCGGCCGATCCCCAGGGAGCTCTTGAGGAAGAACGTAGACTGTGCTACGTAGGAATTACCCGCGCCATGAAAAAACTCTTTCTCACAGCCAGTCGAACTCGACGGCGATTTGGAGAAACCGAAGAAAAAGAACCGTCTCGATTTCTCGATGAAATTCCTGCCGAGCTCCTGGATCGAGAAGATCATAGTATCAGCCGCATGGCCGAACAACGAAAGGAAGAGATGGAAGAATGGTTGACCGATCTCAGGAATAACCTCAAAGTAAGTCCATGAGCGGTCTGGGAACAGAATTCTATATCGTTGTTGCGGCGGCCTGTGTTTTCACTTCCGTTCTAAGCGCCATCCTTACAGGCTTCGGTTTCTATTATTATTATCAGTCCAGACTTGCCAATCGTCTGGAGAAAGAACTGGATGAATACGCCGAGATTGTAAAAACCAAGCTTAAAGAAGGTGTGGAAGAAGCCGGCGAATCGCTATTGCCCCGTTTTAAGCAGGAAACCCGTGCCGGGTTTCGCGAAGCGATTACAGATGCGCTTTCGGGTCAAATGGTGGACGAAACAGTCCGCGCCATGACAAAAACCGGAAGCACTCTGGTGGAATCCAGTCTCAATCTTTTGCTGGGCAGAAAAGAATCGGAACACCGCGAGCACAGACCCGGTCAGCCAGATGGTCCCGGCGTCAGTCGAGAATAGTGTTTT
>JAGRNC010000454.1 GCA_020440935.1 Leptospiraceae bacterium
TCGTATGAGTAATATATCCCATACTCACACCCAGCGGACCTACGTCGGCCACGCTCTGTAGCATTTCAGGAGTCCATCCGCCAGACAGTTCGATTCGTATTTCGGTGGAAAACTCTCGAATACGCTTAACGGCCTGGCGAATTTGCTCGGCATTCATATTATCCAATAAAAGCACTTCGGGCTTTTCGGCCAGAGCCTCTTCCAGCTGATCCAGGCGATCAATCTCGAGATCGATGGGAAGGTCGGGAAAATGGGCGCGAATGCGGCGCACCGCCTCGGAGATTGAGCCCGCCGCCTGCACATGATTATCCTTAATCATCGCCATATCAGAAAGATGGATCCTGTGGTTGGCTCCGCCCCCGCAGTACACTGCATATTTGGCCAGTCTTCTGTATCCGGGCAGCGTTTTTCGCGTATCCAATACATGAACGTTTGGTCCGGCCAGCTCCACTGCCTTCGCAACGGTACTGGAAATTCCGGACAGATACTGCACGAAGTTTAGTAGGGGCCTTTCGATGCGTAAGATTCCGCGAAGGGATCCAGAAAGACTGAGTAGTCGGTCGCCTTTCCGGAAGGTTTGACCATCCCCCAGGTGGGGAATCAGTTCAATTTTGTAACCGGTCATTGCAGCGAATTCGGCCAAGAGGTACTTTGCAATACTGGCGCCGCAGAATACGCCATCTTCGCGGGTTACCAGGTCTGCCCGGGCCGTGCGATCCGGGTCGAAAATTGCTTCGCTGGTGGGATCCCCGGCCGGTGCATCTTCCTCGATGGCCAGACGGATCAGAGTATTGCAATCCGATGCTTCGATGTGGTCTAAAGGCTGTGTATAATGCTTCTTCAAGGCTCGTAACCAGGGGTTTCTTCGTATTCTTCCTTGTATTTGGCCGGAAGCGGAGCAAGCACGGCCTTTCTGAGAATCCTGGAACCATCCCTCTTGAGAACTTCCAGACTCACTTCATCGCCTGGATCCAGAGATAAAATACGCTTATTCAGAGTGTAGGTGCCCAGTACAGGATAGCCGTTAGCAGTTACAATCAAGTCGCCTACTTCCAATCCAGCCTCTTCGGCAGGGCTACCCGGAAAGACCTGCGCAACGCGAACTCCCATGGCATCTTCTGTGTACATGATTCCAAGATAAGCCGGACCCTTCTGCGCCGGAGAAGGCTTAACGGTTTCCGTGCGTACAGTGGCGTCGGTTTTGCAATAGGCTACGGAAAGTAGCGCAAACATGAGGCCCAGGGCCCCCAGGTGAGATCTCATGGTATTGTAAGAATCGACCCGTTTGGGCCTTTCCTTAATGCAGAACGTAAGAGTAGAAGTAGAAAAGAAAAGGGGGAACCATTGGCTCCCCCTCATCATAAGAAGACTAACGACGTTTTTTAGTCGCTTTTTTCTTGGCTGTCTTCTTTTTCGCTGCCTTTTTCTTGCCAGCCTTCTTTTTGGCTGCCTTTTTCTTGCCCGCTTTCTTCTTTCCAGCGGCTTTCTTCTTTTTCACCGCATTCTTAACAGTGGCTTTCTTACGAGCCATGCCAGGGCGGGTCCATTTTTTTCGATAAGCCTGATCGGAAATCTGCTTGGGCTTCAATCCGTATGCAGGTGCAATATCGCCAGGTTCTTTTCCCTGGGCATACTGCTTCTCGATTTCTTTTTGTTCTTTTTCGCTCAGGTCTGACCAATGTCTCATATCGGGCTAACCTCTCTTTTTAATTTTCTCGAAACATAGAAGCTGTATCTAGGCGAAGTCAATCAAATTTGTGCGTTATCGCCTTTTAAGCGAAAAAAAAATGCAATTCTGACCCTTTTTAGGCGCCGCGAAGGCGATATCGCATGCGAATGTCGTCATCGCCCTGTTTATCCAAGCATTTTCGCCCTCTTAACGACTCTTATAGACTCTTATTGCACCCGACTTCGACCTATAAAGGCCTATCTTACATCAATAACGTAGTTTGCATGGCCACGATAACGCTTTTGAATCGCTAACATGCAAGAAAGGCTGGATTTTACAGTGATTTATGCTGTTGTGGGCCTATGAAAGCCATGCGCATACTAATAGCTAACCGAGGCGAGATCGCGGTTCGAATCATTCGCACCGTTAAAGACATGGGCTTAATCGCCATCGCTGTATACTCGGAGGCAGATCGCAATAGCCTTGCCACTCGACTGGCCGATGAAGCCGTATATATTGGTCCTTCCGAGCCTGCTCGCTCTTATTTGAACATAGATGCCATCATTGAGGCATGCAAAACCGCAAAAGCAGACGCTGTACACCCCGGTTATGGCTTTTTATCCGAAAACGAAGCCTTTGCCAGGGCCCTGGAAGACAACGATATCGTTTTTATTGGCCCAACTCCGGCAACAATCGCCGCTATGGGCAGCAAAATCGAAGCGAGAAAGATAATGGAGGCGAGCGGAGTCCCTGTGGTGCCCGGAAACAATGATTTGCCGGACGATCCTTCCGCGATTAAAGCCATTGCATCCGACATAGGCTATCCAGTGCTCGTTAAGGCCAGCGCAGGCGGCGGTGGACGCGGAATGCGCCTCATCGAAGAGGAAAAAGACCTGATGGAAGGTATCGAATCTGCCCAACGCGAGGCAGGTTCGGCCTTTGGAAACGACAAAGTGTTCCTGGAGAAGTACATAGTGCAGCCCAGGCATATTGAAATTCAGGTATTTGGCGATGGTCGGGGGAATTGTATACATCTGTTCGAACGCGAATGCTCCATCCAGCGACGACATCAAAAGATCATAGAAGAAAGCCCTTCAGCAGCGCTAAACGATACGGTGCGCGCTTCGATTACGGAGGCGGCCCTGAAAGCGGCAC
>JAGRNC010000455.1 GCA_020440935.1 Leptospiraceae bacterium
GATCTATGCCAGGATGCGCTTCGGATCCTGCGCACTGGAACGATGACTTCCGATGTCCTGGGAGCAATGTTTCGCGAAGAACACGAAATCCTGGCCGGCACAGTGGGCATATCCACACTAAAAATCGATGCGCATCTGGCCGGTCTTCGTTCGGCGGGCTCCCCTGGCGGTAAGATCAATGGCTCGGGAGGCGGGGGTACTTTTTTCTGCGTAATGCCGGACGAATCCGAATCCCTTCTTTCCTTTCTGGATAAGCGCGAGCTTCGCTATTTTGAAGTGCACAATGAGCCAGGCGCCCGGTTGGAGTCGTGATTTTGCAGTTGCGCGGGTAGGCGTCTAGCATAGTCTGCCTCGCCATGAGCTATACCATCTGGAGAGTTGGCCAGGACGGAGAAAGCTTTCAGCTAAGCAACATGGGAAGTACCGCCAATAAGGAGCGGGCCATGGAGAAAGTTCGCAATCTCAACGAACGCTTGCATCAGTCCGAGCCAAATACCACAGACCGATTCGTGGTCCGTGATGCATCCGGCAAAGAAATGAAACCAGGCGCTTGAGCTATTCTTTTTAAGAATATCAGCTAAAGGAATGTCGCATTAGGCCGATCCTTCCGTTAGAAGGATTACCTGTGGAAGCTACACAATTTATTCCCTTTCGTGCAGAGATTCATTGCTCCAAATGCGACAAGCAGTTGCTAATGATGCTGCAACCTCTGCATCTGGAAATCCCGTTGCACTGTCCTAATTGCGGCCACAACCTGACCTACGTTGTGCGTCAATCGATTCGCAATCACCTGAGTGCGCAGGCAGCTTATACAAGCTAACTGACTTTACCAGTCCGCTTAACATTCAGGACATTCATGCTTTTCTGCTTCAATCTGGATGGTTGGATGCGCGATCTGAAAATGATGCTGTAGATCGTGGTTTATCTTACCCAGCAATTCGCCGCTATCTTCGATTCGTTCTACTACCAGGTGCGCGGTCAGCGCCGTTTTTCGTGTACTCATGGGCCACACATGAAGATCATGCACATTGCGCACTCCTGGAAGCGAATGCAAATAGGTTCGCACGTCGCCTAAATCGATATTCTCCGGAACGGCATCTAGCGATAGGCGAGTGGCATTTAACAGCAGCTGTAGAGTACTCCAGAGGATTACCACAGCAACGACCACGGACAGCAAAGGATCAATCCAGTAGGCGCCGGTCCAGGCAATGAGAAGACCTCCTACAACCACCGAGAGGCTGACCAGGGCATCCGCCGCCATATGGAGAAATGCGCCCCGCATGTTCAAATCATCCTTACGATCCTGCCAGTACAGTGCGGTGGATACTCCATTAACCACTACTCCCAGAGCGGCGATGTAAACGATAGTCATTCCGGGCAAGGGCCCTGGATTCTGAAAGCGCTGGATTGCTTCAACAGCAATAGCTCCGGCCGCAGCCAGAAGAATCACCGAGTTCAGAATGGATATTTGAATGGAAGCTCGTCCCTTGCCATAGGTATATCTTTCCGAAGCCTTCTGCTTTCCTAGATGCACGGCGGCGAGGGCCAGAATCAATCCCATTACATCGCTCGCATTGTGACCTGCATCGGCCATGAGGGCCAGCGAGTTAGTCATAAATCCGGCCACTGCCTCGGCAAGCGCGAATAGCACATTAATACCGATGCCAAGCAATAATCGCAGTGAAGTAGTGTCCGACACCAGTTCGCTGTGCGATCCATGGGAATGGTCATGCGAATGCATAAGCACAGAAAGGGCAAAAGAACTGTAGCTCGTCAAGCAGAGTGATTAGAAAAATGCACCAGAACGGAAAAGTGGTAATTAATAGAATTCGTAATTAGACTGCATGGGCGCCGATCGTAAAGCAAGCTTACATCGGCGGCATTGCCCTGAGGATCAACTTTGACGATGCTGCACCATGCGGCGAATGTACTTACCCAGGATATCGAATTCCAGGTTTACTCGATCTCCCGCTTTGCGTTGCTTTAGATTCGTATGCTGCATTGTGTGCGGGATGATGGCCACCTTGAACCGGCTGGCATCCAATTCGGCAACGGTCAGGCTAATTCCGTCCACGGCTATACTGCCGCGCGGTACAATGAGGTCGGCCTCTTGCGCGGGAAATTCGATCCATATTTCGTGGCTGCCGCTCACTTCTTCCATTGAATGAATCGTGCCGCAGGTATCAACATGTCCCTGAACAAAGTGGCCGTCTATGCGGCCATCGCCGCGTAAGGATTGTTCGAGGTTTACTGTGTCTCCTTCCTTGACATCTCCGAGGCTGGTCTTGGACAGAGTCTCTGCGATGGCCGTCACGGTGTAGCGATTGGGGGCCGGGAGGGTTTCTACGGTGAGGCAGACTCCATTGTGGGCAATACTTGCGCCGATGGCACAATCATTTGCCACGGAGCTTTCGATGAGAAACTCCGCGTTTTTCTGATTCAGGTTGATCTTCTTTACCAGGCCAGCAGATTCGATGATTCCTGTGAACATTGTTGCCCCTTTACTGCGGTAGCGTTCGATTACCCGGTAAGGTATCCCCCGGATCGTGCATTTGCCAGTACGGAATATAGTCGATAGTGTTCAACTGGAAATAGGAGCCATCGCTGCTTTCCCAGCGCAGAAGCGGATGCATGGAGGAGCTCTGGTCCACTACATAAGTGTCTACAATCTCCGGAACTTCCTGCCCATGGACTGCGAAAGGAAGCCGACGTAGAATGATCTTCTTTACTGGTCGCATGATGCCATTGAACAGCAGCTCATCCATTACTACCTTGACAGTTGCGTCCCGATAGGCCGGTTTTCGCGAAATTCCATAAATGTC
>JAGRNC010000456.1 GCA_020440935.1 Leptospiraceae bacterium
GAACACTACCGCGCCGATGGTCCCACAGCGGTTCAATTACTACAGGGCAGCCAAATTATTGGTCTGTGGATCGATGAGGAACTGCCACCACTGGACATTCGACCATATATGGAAGAAATGGAGGTCAGTCGTAGAGCTCCTTATCCGGTGGCGGGTAGATTTAGAAGGAAAGGAATCCAGCACTATCTGCTGGAAATCTGAAATAGGATTGGGGCCCGCAAGCAGACCCCTTTCCATTAACCTGCAATTCGAGTAAGAAAATCGTTAAACTCAGTTACATCTTTGGAAAACTGAGAAACTCTTGTCTTTCCCCATTCCCTGGCCAGGTTGCTAAGCAACTTGTTTTCGTTGTCCAGCAGGCTATCGCCCAGGGTCTTGCCTTTCTTTGTAATTGTCAGACGTTTTACGCGACGGTCTTCATTGTCCGGTGCGCTGGTAACCAGCCCGGCGTTTTGAAGGGCACGTACGGCCTGACTCATAGTCATGGGATCCCTACGGAGCATCTTTCCCAGTTCACCCTGAGATATACCCTGTTGTTGATCGACGTGGATTAGAATGGAAAGCGCAAGTGTTGATAGTTTTTCTTTCTTGCTCATGCCATCCCGGATAATGTCCATTGCACCTCGAAAGGCTGTGCCCATCGAGAGTACCAGATCATTAGAAGCACTCATGCTTCGCAAGGAGCCCTGATTTTGGGGCAACGTCAATTACAAAAAATATTTTACAAACTTTTTTGAGCATTTTAGCGCACATCGCCGATTTGGCCACTACATTGGAAGCATTGATTATTTGCAGACCTAAAGTATACCGCGGAACAGTCATTCTCCGGGGGAGCTCCAATCCTCGGGAGGCGCATCCAAGCTCTTCATTCGATTTAGAAAGCAAGTCCAATCCTGAGCGCAGTTGCCGAATACAGCCTCAAAGTATGGATTTCCAGTATTGTAGGTAAGGTAGGAAAGAAAAAATGCATTGTTGTAATCCTTGTCTGCTAATTCGGACGGACTAAGGACCTGCCAGGGTTGACGTCTGACTATTTCACGCAAATTGCCTATAATACGGGCCTTTTTGCGCAGTTTTTCTTCGTCGCTCTCGGTGGATTGGTACATCTTTTCCAATTCGGCTGCCGTCTGCCGCAGCAAACGTCGGTAATCCTGGCTTTCAGCCCGGTACTTCAATATGCGACGCATTCTACTACCATCGGGATCCTGCGAGCGAACATATTGATCGGCGCCCTTCTCTTCTACAAAGGAAGCCAGCGATTCATTGAAAGTGACCGAGCCCGGTATCCAGACAGTGGCATGCACGGCCTCATGAATTACCAATCGCACCAGGCCGTAATCCGAGTACTGAAGCTGCGACGAAAGTAATGGATCGTCAAACCATCCCAGGGTAGAGTACCCTGCAACGTCCTGCACCAGAACATCCAGTCCCTCCTGGCGCAAGGAGTCCGCATGCTGACTGGCCTCCTCACGGCTAAAAAAACCCAGGTAAGGAACGGTCCCTACAATGGGAAACCAGTATGTGTGCGCCTTTAACGCCAACGATTCGGCGGCCACCACGTTATAGGCAGCGGCATCCCGATCGATCCTGGAGAAGTATTTGTAGGATGAGCCAGTGTCCAGATGTAGCTGGCTGCGAGCAAAATCCTGTACTTTCAGGACCAACTCCAGTTTACGACGGGTTTCCGGCTCCAGGTCGGGATTGAGCAACACATCGCTAATCGGCTTTCGGGCACAAAGGATGGAAACCTGACCGCTGGCCGCGCCCCATAGGTAAAGAGGGGATCCTGTAACACAAGAAGAGAAGCCCGCCACAAAGAGCAACAGAGCGGGAATGGCGCCGAGGAGGGTCCATCGGATATATCGCGGCCTGGTTCGCCGGCGGCTGGCTGAAGAGACCCATGAATCGCCCTTTCTTTCCGTTGACATGAGACCCCCTCCGTGAAAAATAGGATATCAAGATAAATTGATGCCTTTTACAAGGCACAAATTGAGGTATTACATGTCATTGAAAAATTTCTTATTCACATCCGAATCCGTTTCTGAGGGGCACCCCGACAAGGTATCCGATCAGATCTCTGATGCCATCCTGGACGCTTATCTGGCTGGCGATCCAAAAAGCCGCGTAGCCTGCGAGACCCTAACTACCACCGATTTCATTTGCGTCGCTGGCGAGGTTACTTCTCAGAGCAACGTGGATGTGGAAAAGATCGCCCGGGACGTGGCTCGGGACATCGGTTATACGCACAAAGACATTGGATTCAACGCTGACACCGCAGAAGTGCTGGTGAAGCTGCATGCCCAATCCCCCGACATTTCGCAGGGGGTCTCCGAGGGCGAGGGATTGCACCTGGAGCAAGGCGCGGGCGACCAGGGACTGATGTTCGGCTTTGCAGTAAAAGAGACTCCAAGCCTGATGCCCCTTCCCATCGATCTTTCTCATAAATTGGTGAAATATCTGGCGGAACTGCGCCATAACGGCACAATGAAAGAAGTACTGCCGGACTCCAAAAGCCAGGTAACGGTAGAATACCGGGACGGAAAACCCCATCGAGTAGACACCGTGGTCATTTCCACGCAGCATATGGCTGATGTAACCCACAAGCACCTGGAAGAACTACTGATCGAATCTGTGATCAAAAAAGTAGTTCCCGCAGAACTTCTGAAAGATACCCGATTTCTGATCAACCCCACCGGTCGATTTGTGATCGGAGGACCCCACGGAGACTGTGGTCTGACCGGTCGAAAGATTATCGTGGATACATACGGCGGATACGGACGCCACGGAGGCGGTGCATTCTCCGGAAAAGACCCATCT
>JAGRNC010000457.1 GCA_020440935.1 Leptospiraceae bacterium
GCCCACACCAATCACTAAGGCACGGATATTTTACCGACTTCGCCGCCCTGGCGGCCTTTCATGCGCCTCTGGATGCGCCCACTGGTAGGAGCCCACTATGAGCGAAGGATATCAACCAACTGGCAATGCTTCAATGTCGAATCCACCGCAGGGTGGAAGTGGAATGCGAAGCAAAACTGTTCGGGAGTGCAGCACTTGCCATGGTCATGGCCGTATTATGGCCGCCGGTTCGACTTGTCCTTCCTGTTGGGGGGCTGGGCAGGTCGCAGCTGAAACCTGTGAACAATGCAAGGGGAAAGACACTCTTATCGCGAAGCTCTATGCAATCCTATTCAAGCCACACGAGGCGATGAGCAGGGCTCAACGGGAGGCAATTGCCGAAATCGAAAAATACTTACAGAGAGGGGATCAAGGATGAATCAGGAAGCTGCAGAAGCCTTTCCGCTGGCATGGCCAGAGGGGCGAAAACGAAGCGATTTTCGTGAGCGCAGCCGCTTTGACAGCAAGCGGACAATCACAAACGGCCGGGCGCGGGATGAACTCGTCGAGGAATTGGCCCGCCTTGGTGCGGAATCAGTGACAATCTCGACGAATGTTCCGCTCCGAAGAGACGGATCGTTCTACGCCAGCGCACGGGAACCGGACGATCCTGGCGTGGCTGTCTATTTCATGTATAAGGACCGCTGGAAGTGCTTTTCCTGCGATAAGTATACTCGCCTCCGCGACAACGTTTGGGCCATCCGAAAAACCATCGAGTGCATTAGGGGTATTGAGCGCTGGGGAACAGGTGATATGGTCGAGGCGGCCGTTGCAGGTTTCGATGCCCTCCCCGCTCCGGGAGAGAGTTCAGATCCATATTCCATGCTCGGCGTAAAGCCAGGGGATGGGATGGAAGTCATCTACCAGGCCTGGCGTGAAAAAATCGCAGAAGCCCACCCGGACAGAGGAGGTTCGCCGGAAGACGCCGCCCGAATCAATGCAGCGTACCAGCAGATCAAGGAATTGAGGGCGCCGTAATGAAATTCAAGAAACCAGAAATAATCGATGTTTCGATTCAGCCGGACGCAGCCCGAATCACCTACGACACCGGCTTTTTTGATAACATGAGCATTCAGGAAGCCGAACGCCGCGGCCTCATCGTAAATGGGAAACCCGCAATCCAGCGAAAGAAGCCAGTACCGCGCCGATTGGTGCGCTATCTTCGGAGTGTCCAATGATAACCGGCGCGCTCTGGTTGCTGATTGTTGCAGAAGGGGTAATCTTGCTACGGCACTATATACGGCGAATCCGAAGGATCAGGATTCTCGCAAGAGAGATCCAGGACCGCATCGCTTTCCCCAGATGGTCCGGTCGTCCGGATGAATGGATGCTCCAGGATATCTACGATCTTGCGGAAGCGATTCGAAAAGAGGAGCCGGTGTATTACCGCCAACCTTTTAATCGCCCGATATCAGAAAATCGGGTTAAGGTGCGCTAGATGAACGCCATAATTGCATGTCTTGAGGCGATTGATTGGATGTTCTACATCGCAATTGCATCAATCGCAATCAATTTCTATCTTCATTTCAAGATCACGCACCTAAGGTGGCTGGCCAGGGGAATTGAAGATTACGCGGGCAGGGCGAGGCTCCAGTTGGGTGACTCTGAGCGCCGGTTCCGAGAGAGCATTCAGCACATGGCTCGATTAATCAGTGGGGGCTCAAAATGAGCCTTCCTATCGCGATAGTGGTAACCATTGTTTCCGCACTATTGACGACGGCAGCAGGAATTGGCGCTATTATGCTCTGGATTCATTTCGCGCCTGGCAGTTTACAAAGTGAGCTCCTAGTTGCGGCAATCGCCGGTGGGACTGCCGGCGGAGTCAATACTATCATTCTTCATTGGGTTGTGGGTGAGTAGCATGACGTGTCTTATTTTTTTCCTGATTCTGACCGTGCTGCTTCTTATCTCTCTTCAGGTAGCATACTCGATAGGCTATCGCCTCGGATTTCGGAATGCCCGCGAACGGTACAATAATCCATCATCCGATAGTAAACCTCGAGAGCCAAGCAAGGGCCGCGTAAGGCAACCATTCAGCCACTTCGAAGGAGGCTGGGAGTGATCACTGCAATTCTCCCACCGTTGATCGAGCGCTTTCCTGATTTCCCGGAGTTCGCTCCTCGTGCCACGAAGATCAAATGGGCCTGTGAAAAACGCATCCGACTCGACCGGAATCGCTGTCGGGTCTCAGCGATGTATCGCCCGGATGCAGCACACCTCCTGGTAAGGAACCATCCATCGCCCATCTACTGCGCCTACGACCCGGAGTGGATTACCTCGCTGTCACGCTGGCATCACAGTAGCCCTTTCAACCCTGACTGTTTCGACCGTCACAAGACCATCGAGGCGCGCTACGACTGGTGCGTACGGCACCGACTCCATCGGGAAGCGGGAATGCTCAAGATTCTGATAACCGCCGAATGGCAAGGAAATCAATAATGACTAACAGGAAAACCACCAGGGCCAAATCGGCCAAAAAGAAGACTCCAAAGGCACCCGCACCAAGGGCCAGGGCGAAGGTCAAGAAAGCGAGCAGGCTTGCCGTAAAAGTCGAGGTCAGGAAGGCCCCACGAAGGGAGATACCAAATGTCGAGAATTCGGGGAAGGACTCTCGGGGTTGGTACGTACGGGAGATGGAAAAGCTCCGTTGGAAAGAAAAGATGTATGCATCGAATGATGTTCGCGATCGACTTGAAAGTCTTTTTGACTCAAATTTCCCGCCAGAAGATATTCAAATTGTTATCCGGAAACGGTGCGCGGGCGGCCACATC
>JAGRNC010000458.1 GCA_020440935.1 Leptospiraceae bacterium
CCGAGAGCCCAAAACCTATGTGATCGTGAACTATGACTCGGTACTGTTTGGCAAGCAATGGCAGCACATCCTTGAAATCAAAGGACGACGTGGGGTATCCATGGAGTATTACAATCGTCTCGCTTCCAGCTCCCGATTCCATGCAAAAGATGCTGTTTCGTTCTATTTGTAACTTCTGGCCTGCACTTTCCCAATCGGATATATTCATATTTAATCTCCCAGAATAGCGGCCAGTTGGCTGCTTGTAATCTCTCGGCGCTAACTGGCGCACAAGTGTTCGAAGCCCGGTCCGGGATCAACCATGGAGCATCCCCGCGAACACCAATATAGCCCTCGCTATGACAGGATGCGATATCCCGACAGAAAAGCAGTTTTTGGGCTTCCAAATTCGCAGGAGCGCCAATTTGTGCTTGTCTGATGCCAGATTCGAACGCAATTCCGTAGCGTGAAAAAAGTTCGGCTTACGGCCATAGTCATCGCATCCGTTCTCGTATTCGTTTTCCTGATCGCGCAGATCGCGCTCACCGGCGCCAATGGTGGTCTCTTGGAATTTCTTCGCGGGCAATCATCGCCATCGATTACCCTTGAGCATGGGCCGGCCAAAGCTACAGGCCAGCCCATCCAGGTCGGGATTGAAATTGCAACGGGCCAGATCATTCATGAAACCGCGCCCGAATATCTTTCCTTTGCGCTGGACACTTCCCAGATCGTTGGCGGTAAATGGTGGGATCCCGCGGCAAAAGGAGTGGAAGTTGGTTCGGGAGATGTTCATGCTCCGATTTTCAATTTTGACCGACCCAGATTTGCCAATCTAGTAAGAGCGCTGGCACCTGCTGTTCTTCGCATTGGGGGCTCCGAAGCCGATAAAGTCTTCTACGATATGCAGGCCAGCAAGGGAGATCGACCAGAACCTCCCGCTGGCTATAAATCGGTTTTGACTCCCGAGATGTTCGACAACGTCACCGCTTTTGTCCGCGGAATCCCCGGCTTGAAGCTACAATTCACATTAAATGCAGGCCCTTCCGCGCGAAATGACAATGGGGAATGGGACGGAACAAATGCCCGAACACTGTTAGCATATGCGAAGCGAAATGGTAGGCATGTGGATTACTGGGAATTGGGCAACGAGCTCAACCTCTACTGGTTCATGTACGGTCCGAGTAAAGTAGTCAGTGCCGAACAGTACGCGAAGGATATGGAGGTGGCCCGTCAGGAGGTTCTTGATTTCTTCCCTGATGCGTATTTCTCCGGGCAGGGAAGCGCCTTCTGGCCGATCCTGGGCGAGCCTCTTCAGATCATTTACGGATTCATGGAGCAATACCTCGAAGAAGTCGGAAACCGGACGGACATTGTTTCCTGGCATTATTATCCGCAGCAGTCCCGTCGCGGACCTGTACAATCACGCAAAGCTGCGCCGGGTCGCTTATTGAATCCCGATAACCTTGATGAGGCCGCCCATTGGGCGAAGGCTATAGTAGAGTGGCGCGATAAATATGCGCCGGAGCGTCCCATCTGGTTGGGCGAAACGGGAAATGCGCAATTTGGAGGCGAACCGGGGGTATCCGATGCCTACATCGGAGGGCTCTGGTGGCTGGACCAACTCGGTTTGCTGGCCACCATGAAACACGATGTAGTGGTAAGACAAACGATTACAGGTATGAACTATGGAATGCTTGCCTCGGATTCGCTAAATCCATTGCCGGACTACTGGAACTCACTTCTCTGGAAGCGATTGATGGGAACAAAAGTTCTTTCCGTTACAAAGAGCGATGCGGACCGCGAAAGCGGCGAAGGCCTGGCCCTGGAATTTCGCAAAATTCGCATTTATGCACATTGCGCAAAGGACCGTTCGGGTGGCATTACCGTTCTGGCAATCAATCTGAATCAGGATCGGGCGGCGCAAATAGAAGTCCCGCAATTTTCCGGGCTTCTCCAGGAAGCCTACGTAGTAACGACCGACGATGTGCTGGGAAAATCGCTTAGAATCAATAATATTCAACCTGGCCTCGACGAAGCCGGTCGCCTACCGGCAATTACAGGCCACGCATCCCGCCCGGACTCTGCACAAATAGAACTTGCTCCGCTGGGATACGGATTTCTGGTTCTACCCGAAGCGGACGCTCCTGTCTGCAGGTTATCCGAGCGATAAGGCCGCCCGCGAATAGAGTCAATCCCGATCGTCCGCCGCATAGGCTCCCCATTGTGGGGAGCGCTAATGCAGCTCCTGGTAGACGATGCGGGATCGGAACTTCTATTTCTCCAGCATGGCATCAATCTTGTCGAATGACTGATTCCATCCCTGCGTCATCGTATCGCGAATTTCCAGGAATGCCTGGAGCTCTTCCGGGGAAACTTTCCCATCGGGCTGCCACACTACGGTGACTCGCGAATTTCCATCTTCTTCCGGGCTAAACTGGATTCTGGTTCGCATGGTATCGGGATAGACGGGAAGCATGGGATGCTTGGACAGATTGCCCTTATCATCGCAGAATATCTGTGTGTATTCCAGGTAATGAGGGGCATCAATCGTCACATAATGCATTTTGCCATACATAGAAAGGCCATCGGCATAGGTCATCTTGAAGAATGTGGTGCAACCTTCGGCAATCTCATCGTCCATGTACTCCATGGCTACGTCCTTTGGTCCCAGCCATTGTGCGATGTGCCGGGCGTCCGTCCAGAGCGAGAACATCTTTTCTACCGGCGCTTCGAAACTTCGATTAATCACAAAGATGTGCTCATTGCTTCGCTTTTCCGTGAGATACTCGGCCAGTCGATCCCAGGTGGCAT
>JAGRNC010000045.1 GCA_020440935.1 Leptospiraceae bacterium
GTTGTAAAAGACCGGACATCGCAGAAGCAAACCGTCATTTCCTGCTCTATATGATCGCCCAGGCGAAGTTCTTCGATGCGATCTACCTTGAGATGTTCAATGAATTGTCTGGGGACGAATCGATGAAACACGCGGAGTAGATTTTCCTGAGTTTCGATAGTCGCCGCCTGGGCCTTTTCCTTCTCCAATCGAAGTCCATTTATACGACTGCCCAGGCCGAGGGAAAGTAAGACTACCTGTACCGCGGAGCCCGATAACATGGCATTCGCCGTCCAGATATTTGCGGGTAGCCATCCACGCGCGGCGGCGGAAAAAATCATGGCCCCGGCAAAAAAGAACAGAAAAGCAAAGATGTAGTATTGGGCTGGAACGTAGCCCTTTCGAGCAATCCAGATCGCAATGCAGATGACCAGCACGGGCAGGATCAGTGCATAGATGTTTACGATTCTTACCGCTGTGGCATATCCGGTAAGAAATGGAAGCAAGCTAGCAGGAAGGGCTACGATTGCGAGCCCCAGGAGGAAATAGCGCATCCCGGGCAAATATTGCGAAAGATTCAGGAATTGTACGGAGAAGATTAACAGCGCGGCGCTGGCAAGGCCTACCAGAACAAGAAAGGAGTAGTTATTCCACAAAGGCCACTCGCCCCAAATGTACTGTGCTCCAATGCCCTTGAGCGCAAGCTGACTTAGCGCGAACAATAGAATGTAGATAATATAAGTTAGGAAGCTTCCATCGCGAATCGAGAAGAACATCACTAGATTGTACACAATCATGACAGCCATCAAACCGGCATATCCGCCCAGCAGAAGATAGTCTTGCTCCTGGGATGCAAGAAATGAGTCTTCGGTTTCCAGGCCAAAGCTGAACCAGATGGCGCTGGTCGTATGCATCCGAATTACCAGTTGGCCTGTTTCTCCGGGGGGAAGATCCAGGCGAAAGGCATGGCCGTAATAAGGTACGGTCTTTTCGCTAAATGGATAAATATCGCCCGACTTCAGATGCGTGGTTCCGGCCCTGGTCTTAAACCAGATTTCCAGATGATCCGTGAGCGAAATCGGATGCGAAAAGAAGAAATGCTCCTTCTTGCTTCGATTTTCTAGATCCACTCGACCCCAGTAATCGGAATGCTGAAAACCCAGATTCAGGGAGTTCAGGGAATCGGCCGGCTTGAAGTGCGATGCATCCAGCGACCGCACAGTTTCGTAGTCCAGATTTTGTTTGGAATCCTCCAGTGTTTCCAGGAAAGGACCAACCTCGAACTCCGGGCTTTCATTGATGATCATTCGGGAAGGCGATCCTGTGTCCGGATTGGCGTCGATGGCTGCAGGAAGGAGTAGCACCAGGATCGCCCAGAAAGCCCATCGAAGCACGGTCCGGGGAAGGGGATCTTTGATTCTTGAAAAGGCGGACTCTTTCTGCGGGATCGGTGGAGCACCGACCAACCACTCGGCCGGGCCGCAGTCGCCAATCTGAACTTCGGGTATTTCGGAGAGCCGTTTCACGGTGCAGGCTACTGCATGATGCGCGAATCCTGCAATTCCAAATCACAAATTATGGAGGCAGAATTTGGCCCTCCGCACTGATCAGGATCGGATGGCGAACCGACTAAATGGAAGCGGCCAGCCGTGTACCCTGCGAGATTGCACGATAAGCGTCCAGTTCAGCCGCTTCTTCGGCGCCGCCCAGCAAATGCACGGGGATTCCTGCTTTGCTCAGCCCATCTTCTAGCTCGCGATTGGAAATCTGCCCGGCGCACAGAATGACTGTGTCCACTGGATAGACTTTTGATTCTTCTTTCACTGTAACATGCAATCCATTCGCATCGATGCGATCATAGGTAACGCCGGAGATCTGCTCGATACCTCGTTGTTCCAGGGTCAGTCGGTGGATCCAGCCTGTGGTTTTGCCCAGGCCTCCGCCAAACTTACCTTTGCTTCGCTTAAACATGTACACCTTTCGCTGGGGTTTTTTTAGAGTATGCCCTGGTTCGATACCGCCAGGAATTTCGATGCCTCGATCGATGCCCCAGGCTTCCGCAAAGGCAGCAGGATCTTTTTCTTCTTTTTTATCCACTTCGGTGATGTACAGAGCTGTATCGAAACCGATGCCGCCGCCGCCGATGATAGCCACGTTTTGTCCCACCGGTTTTTTTAATCGGAGTACATCGATGTAGGTTAGCACGCTGGGATTGTCTTTGAGTCCGGGAATATCGGGAATTCGCGGATGAACTCCCGTGCACAGCGCTACTTCTTGAAAGCCGCCATCAATCAATTCCTGCGCCGTAACGGTCTTGCCCAGCTGCAGTTTTACTCCGGTTAGTTCGATTTGTTTTTTGAAGTATCGAATGGTTTCGTTAAATTCGTATTTTCCGGGAATCTGATTGGCGATGTTGAGCTGTCCGCCGATGGTTTCGCCGGCATCAAATAGAGTAACATCGTGTCCACGACGAGCAGCATTGGTAGAAAAAGATAAACCCGCCGGTCCTGCGCCTACAACAGCGATCTTCTTCTTGCTTTTATCGTTTACTTGAGTGAATACAATTTCTGTTTCATGACAGGCCCTGGGATTAACCAGACAGCTACAAACTTTGTTAAGAAATACGTTATCCAGGCATGCCTGGTTGCATGCGATACAGGTATTGATTTCGTCTACTCGGTCCTGTTCGGCCTTAACTACGAATTCTGGATCGGCCAGGAAAGGACGCGCCATGGAAACCATGTCTGCGTCGCCCCGGGCCAGCACTTCTTCGGCCACATCGGGCATATTGATTCGATTGGAAGTAACCAGAGGTACGTTTGGCAATTTTTCTTTTAGCTTTCGCGTAACCCAGGTAAAGGCTCCGCGCGGAACGATCTGCGCAATGGTAGGTATGCGAGCCTCATGCCAGCCGATGCCGGTATTTAGAATATTGGCGCCAGCTTCTGCAATTTTCTCGCCCAGTTGGACCACTTCTTCATGCGTGCTTCCATTTTCCACCAGGTCCAGCATCGAAAGCCGATAGATTATAATGAATTCGTTTCCTACGCGCTTGCGGATTGCTTTTACGATCTCGATGGGAAAGCGAATCCGATTCTCGTAGCTACCGCCCCATTCGTCGTCGCGGTCGTTGGTTCGCTTTGCGATAAACTGATTGATTAGATATCCTTCCGAACCCATTACTTCCACGCCATCGTAACCGCCCTGTTTGGCCAGTTCGGCGCAACGGGCAAAATCTTCGATGGTTTGCAATACTTCTTCGTGGGTTAGTTTATGGGGTTTGATTGCATTGATGGGCGCTCGAAGTTCGGAAGGGCCCACGGCTGCCTTGTGATATCCGTAGCGACCGGTATGCAGAATTTGCATTGCAATCTTACCGCCGGCTTTATGTACCGCGTCGGTTACTACAAGATGCTTTTGCGCTTCCTCGGGAGTAGTGAGGATGCTGCCCTCGCGGCTGACCTTTCCCGCTTCGTTGGGGGCAATGCCACCGGTGACAATTAGACCTACGCCGCCTTTTGCTCGCTCTGCATAAAAGGCCGCCATTCTTTCATAGCCGCCTTCCACATCTTCGAGGCCGGTATGCATGGAGCCCATTAGCACTCGATTACGTAAGGTGGTGAATCCCAGATCGAGAGGGGACAGTAGGTGCGGGAACTTTGACATGGTGGTATGGCACCGATTTGGGCTTCATGGGTCAACCCGGATTGAGACTATGCCATCCCGCTTTCCGATGGAATCAGGTTGGGCGGGAAATCCGTGGGTGGTTCTCGGAATGGATTCCCGTTCTTTCTCAATAAGGGATCAGCGCTCACTGGCCTTAGCGATCAGGTTTCGCGGACCACGCGATCCATCCATTCCCGGGCCTGCATCTCGTTTGCCAGCACGCGAACGGTAGGTGTGCGCATTGCTGCTGCAAAGACTACCCGTATGTCATCCGTATGCGGATGGGGATGCAATGGATCCACGAAGAAGATGATTACGTCGCATTGATCGAAGAGTACTTCTACGGCGATTTCGATGTCTCCGCCCAGCGGGCCGGAGTTGCATGCCTGGATCTTTTCTCTTAGCACCGATGTGGCATCTGCAATTCGTTTGCCGGTGGTCCCGGTAGTGAGGATCCGTTTGAATCGCGCCAGCTCAAATTCAAAGTCCACGGCAAACTCGATCATCCTGGGTTTCATTTCGTCGTGTGCAATTAAGGCAATTGTCTTTTCCGCAAAGGATTCTCGGCTGTAGGACTGCGAGTTTCTGGGAAACTCAATCTTTGTGGCGCCGCTGGAGGAAGGCACTGCCTTTTGCAAATTCCCATCGGCCAGTCGGAACTCGGGAGGAACGGGCTGCAATCGACGATGACGATCGCGATGCGCTTCTTTGGTAAACCATTCTTCTACCGAACCAAAGTTGAGCAATCGCTTGGCGCGCCAGACATCAGAAAGACGAATGAGGGCCAGAAGTTCCGGATTCATCCAATGTGTGGTAGTGGGAGTCAAAAAGGTCCATAGTATGGAACAGCGCTTCTTAACAATAAGATTGGAGAGCAGTATTACGCCACCGTCGCGATTTCTCGGCAATACAGTTGTATTCTCGATCATGAATTGGCGCGCATCGCCTTCGAGGCCCGTTAATTGGCCTGCCTCTTGAAAATCTCCCACATCTTTTCCCAGAACACATCGGTTGAATGTCCCCCGGGTCATCAGGAAATGGAACTCAGAAAGCAGGTCTGGATCGCGCTCAAATAGTAAGCGCAGAATTGTGGAGAATTCGACGGTTTTACGGACGCTATCGTGGCTTGCGATAGCCCCAATCAGGGTTTTTTGCTTTTCCATAGTTTGCAGTGGCCAATTCTATTTCCCGGTGGCTAGCTTTCTTGCTTCCAGAAATTGCGGGGTGCTCAGTAGTAAAAAACGCGAGATCAGACGCAAATGGCGATCTTCTTCTTCGTGAAAGATACCGTCCGCATGGGCCATCCTAAATAGCGCCGCCATCCAATTGATTCGCTGTTCTTCGCTGAGGTTTTCTACCAGAAGCCGGCTGAGATGCGAAATCTCAAAATGACCGGCGGGAATCCTGGTTAGCTGCGCTGCCAGCGTCTCAATTTCTTCCGCCGGTTTACCAAGTTGCTCCCCCACCAGTCGCGCAAATTCTTTCAGTTCTTTGCCTTCCACCGTATCATCCGCATGGATCAGTACAAGCATCAGGCCCAATTTGGCGCCAATAATGTCGTGATTGTATCCCTGGTAGGGAATTTCTTGCTTCAGCACGCCCGCCACAGGATTGAGCGCATACAATCGTGCGTTTTCGTCCGTGGAATTGGCTTTTCGATTGCGAAGCCCGCGACCCAGGGAGCGGACGGTGTTGTCCAGAATGGATGTTTGCACGCCTTCGAGGCGGGATTGTAGCAATTCTAGAAGTTCTTTTTCTCCCTCTTCAGTGCGTCCGTCTGCGGCGACCATATCGCGCACTGCCTGGAGCAGATCTTCTTTTTGCACCCTGGAGCGAATTTCGGAAATTAGATCTGCAATCATGGGCTCCAGATCTTTCTGTTCGACGTTTGCATGGGCGTAGAATTGAATCTCGCGCCATTCAGTCTCGTTTAATGCATTGCTGAAGGCATAATCCTGTAAAAGTTCGAATTCCTCGGGATCAATATGGCCATCTTTACGCGCCACAGCCATGAGCAGTTTAAGAAATAGTACCTGAGTTGTACGATGCTCATTATCCTGGACAAATTCGGGTTCCCGAAAATGGCGGGCTACCGGATTGTTGTTCGCAGGATTGAGAAAGGATTTTAATTTATTGCCGAGGCCGTCAAACATGGAGTCTCCTGTTTCGCTTACTATGTTGTCAGCCTTCTGCCGTAACCTGCACGATTCAAAGAAAAAAATTAAGGAATAAATCGATTTTGCTTGTACCGAAAATCCAGAAATGCTCCACTGTAGCCCGGGAGGGAACATGAATCTGGAACAATACCTGAAAAGCGAAGAAGGCTCCACCGGCCTTTCCATGTGCATGCCCCGGTATTTGCTGGAGCAGAATCCCGAGGTGGTGCCGGGTCCCGAAAATCGCACCGAAGAGGAATTCGACCTGGAGTTCTATGACGGAGAAGAGCTCATCGGCATGGCCGATTACGATCGTGAAAACGAGGTAGTAAGAATTATGACTCTGGAGCCCACCGAATGGCATTCCAGGATGGATCGGGACTTTGTGGAGAATTTGTCCGATACATTTAGCGCCCCCGTCATTACCTGGTATAGCAGTTTCGAAGATGGATGCATTGCCAGTATCTACTGCCTGGAAGAAGGTCATTCGCTGGTTGTTTTCCGGCTGGAAGATGGTCGCTACGAAGCGGACTATGTTACGGATGGAAGCGAACTGGAAGAATGTGAGGAAGGCGATCAGATGGATGCCCGTGACGCGGCCTGATTACCCCTCCTGGTAGCGCCCAATTTTTCTGGATTTATTCTACAGCGCCTGCCTGGCGCAGGTGAGGGCAGGGCCGCTATTTTTCTGAGATGCATTCGCGACAAAGGCAGGCCTTACCTTTTTGATCGTCGGGTATGGCTTCCATTAATTCCGGCGGAATGGAAACAGCGAAACACCAGCAATCGTTTTTTCCCGCAGCCATTCCGCAATTGTTGGATCTGCCGCAAAGCGGGCAAATCTTGGCGCTCTCTGTGGTCGAAGCGTGGTCTGAGTCCGGCATTCGGGAATTATCTTTTCGCTTTGCTCTCAGTCCATCGATTTTGTTGGCCCCGCTCTCTGCGCAACCAATGCGGCCTTAGATTGTCATCGTCCTGCGCATTGAATTTGCCCACCAACTCGAAATCGCAAATGCGATAAATGATAGACAGCCCCTTCCTGATCATGCGCAGTCATCGCATGACTAAACCCATGCCCCGTTCTGGTACCAGGTACACTGGTACACTGGTGCAATGTTTGCACTTTATAGTATCATTATCCTGATCGCTATGTCGTCGGCTTCCGCGGAAGAATTCTGGCTGGGTCCTTATCGCTTCCCGGGGGTTCTTGCTGAAAACGGTGGATCATTGAATGGCCAGACGAACTCCGTAGTGGATACCCAGAAGATATACCAGGGCGCCTGCAACTAGGCCATAAACAATGTGACCCAAAATGTGCGCAACAGCCACGGATACTCCCGCCTGGCGAAATTGTTCGATCGGATGGTTTTCGGCTACCAGCGCAATCATTACGAAGCTAAATACGAAGCCGTGAAAGAAGCCGGCCAGCCCACCGATCAAGAGCGGAGTAAGCAGATCGCTTTCTGGAAAGACGCTGACGACGAAACAATACGGGAAGGCAAACATTATGCCCCCCACAACATGAGTTATTAATCCGGCCAATAAGCCGCTGTCCTTGTCTCTGGTCACAAGACTACCAAGGGCGCGCACCATGTCCGCATTGGCCAACCGCGAAGTGTGGATACTGTACATGAACGCTGACATAGCCAGCGTTGCCAGAGTTCCGACGAGAATCGTATTAAGCACTGTAATCATTTCTGCCCTCCCCCGATTCAGACGAACAGCCTGCTGTGGACCGCCGTTAGATGAATCTATCAATAGGAGGGAACTAAGATCAGAAGGAAGTGTCGATGGATTATTACCCGATTGGAACGTTAGTCCGGCGTATATTCCGCGCCTGAAGGTCGAAAATTCGGATCAGCAAAAGTGCGCGACGAATAGCAGCCTCCAATCGACGCAATGATACAGGGTAAGAGCGGCAGACAGAGGTCACAGTCCCCGGAAATCGATGTCATAAGTAAAAGGGCGCGATTTCGGATGCATCACAGAGAATCCTACGGGCGATCGTCGCGTACGAGTCGTACAAAGTTAAAGATTCGGATTACATCGCCCTGCGGGCCATGCCCGCGCGGAAACTCTGCAGGATTACCGGTTTTGGGATCGCTTCGCTGTGCCCCTGCGCCATGGACATCCATCAGTCTTCCCGGCAATCCAGAATGCGGAGGAGCAAAAAAACCCAGTCCTTCACCGAAGCAAACGTAAACGGCAAATCTACCATCGTGCGTATTCTTATGCGTAGTGGAGGTCCAGTAGAATGGCCAGTTCTTGTTTCCGTCTTCGTCTTTGATTTCGGTGGTATTAAAGAGATTATTGATGGCCGGTCGTTGGTCTTCTTGCGGAGATAGGCCATAATCCACTATACTCTGCAGTTCTTTCGCATTGGGTAATCGCCAGTCCGAATGACCCAAATATTTCTCCGCATTCATCCTTTGCGCGTAATCCAGGGCATCGGGCCAATTCATTCCTTTCTGGCTGTCGTTGCGTGACCACATCAGTCCGGTGGAAAGATCCGAGATTGTCCCATCGCCATTGTTTCGAAAGTTATTCTTGCCGTAGTCGGGGTTGCCGCGAACAAAGCGAACCATAAACTTCTTTTCTCCCCGCGGAGAAACGATAGGGTATCCTTTGATCCGACCATCCGCAAAGTTTACGCCAAATACTGTGGGATTGTTTCCCATCGTGCGACCGCGATAGACAGTGGCACTCAGCATCTGGGAATCTATGGGGCGATCGCCATCGGCTCCATATTCAAAATCGAATACCGAGCTATCAATGAACGGACGCGCCTCTTCTGATGCGAAGGACCGAGGTCCGCTGGGATCGGTACCGTTAAAATCGATGAGCGAGTATGCCTCCTTGATGGAAGGTAGACGCCATTGCACTTTAGAGTCACGATTCTTTTCTTTTAGCGCTTCCAGCGCCTGGGCTCGAGTGAGTACTCGATATCGCTTTTCCCAGATCAGCTGCGTGTTGTTATCTTTGACGGTGTCTTTGTCGAGAATCGTGTAGGAAGGCGCACGCCCGCTAAACTGCGCGTCCTGGCCATACATTGAATCTGCGGCATCGGGTTTACCAATTTGTCGCGATTCTCCGAAGAATTCTTTCTGATTCGTATCTACTATGGGAAATTTTCCCACTGCCTGCGTATAGCCCGATTCCGTGGAATCGGCCGATTCAACTTGAGGTAGCCCAGTGGACGAATCGAGGTCGTTCCGTTGCGAATGCGGCGATTCGCAATGCAATTTGGTGCAGCGATTCAGGGTGATGCCAATGGCCGCAATGGGTAAAACGCAAAGGGCCAGTCGAAGAGAATTTCGGAAGCAGGGAGACTTCATTCTATAATAGACGGAGGAATGGCTCTGTTGGCGAATCTGAGCCGTAAATATGTGTAAACAGAGGCCAGGAACAAATCCTAACCCAGGGATTCCTTTCGTTCTGATTGCTTTCCGGCCCCCGCGGCCCGAAAGCAGTTGTTTGCAATGCAATGATGGTTCTGCATGCCGTGTCTTGCGAAACGAGCATTTTTAGCGCTCGACTGCGAACGGAATCCGTGGTTCGGCTTCTAATACAGGGCGGCCGACCGAGGAGCTGCCCGCAAAGCGACTACGTTCATTCTGCTAAGGAGAATTCTATGCAAAAGAGTTTATCGATTATTCTTGTGGCGGTCCTCATGGCCATTGCTCCGGCCACACTTCAGGCCATGGATCTGTCCGGAACCTACGATGCCACCGGCACCAACCCCGACGGTAGCCAGTACAAAGGCACCTGTACCATTACCAGAATTTCCGGCGATCGATATCGATTTGTGTGGTCGGTAGGGAATTCCTATCAGGGAGAAGGGGAACTGCAGGGAACACGCATTAGCGTGGACTGGGGCGATGAGCAGCCGGTGATTTATGACGTACTTCCTGACGGCACCCTGGATGGAACCTGGGCCGGGGGTAAAGCCACGGAGACCTTAAAGCCACAGGGCAAGGGACAGTGGTAGCATTCTAGAAGGGAAAAGACTTGCGGCCCGGAGTTGCGTTCAAGCAGCCCCGGTCGCAGGTTGTCGTCTACATTAACCTGAAGATTCAGTTTCTGCATGGAGCAGCGGACTGAGCGAAGTGTCCATCGATATAGTGGAGCGCTGGTTCATTGTGTTTCATCAGAAATGTATTGTTCTTTCTGGTAAACCCTCTCGGCGAACCTAGCGATTCGAGTTGCCATCGGGCTGGCCAGGTTGCGGCGCTTTTTCTAGCGAACGAGTCTTGCTGTCCATCGACCTCTGCGAGGTTCTACTCGCAGAGGTTATGATCGAAAGTACATCGGAATGATTCAATCTCTGGGCCAGAGCTGCGGCAGTCCAGCCGCCTACTTCCACGTTTGGGTCGGCTCCTTGTTCCATTAGTGCGCGCGCAATGTCCGGAAATCCAAAGTATGCTGCATACATCAAAGAAGTCCAGCCGTCGCCAGATTTCGCATTTGGCTCGGCGCCCCGCTTCAGCAGATCCTTCACCATTTCTGTTTTCCCATGGTAGGCCGCGGCGAGTAGCGATGGGTTCAGGGATGGGTTGGTAGTAGTATTGGTTTCGTTGTTGTTTTGGGTTTCGTTATCGATAGCGGTTGTGTTTTCTGTATCTGTGGTTGTAGAATTATCCGTGTTGTTTTCCTGTAGCACCGCCTCCGGATCAATGAAAGTTACGGAGTAGCGAATGGTCTGTGCTTTTCCATCCACAATTAAGTTCGTGATTTCCACATCTACTTTGTAGTCCCCATCCTTCTTCCAGTCATTGGAGCGATAGGTATCCGGAAGTCCTGTGGGATACCATACAAGAATTCCATTGTTGCCCTGTTCTTTGCGAAGCGAAACATTCTTACCATTGTGGGTCATCTTCACCTGCGCATCCTTATGCGAAGACGAATCCGCAAAGGATTGATACGACCAGGGATAATCCGGATGAAGCCCAAATTTGAACGGCACATATCCTTCCGGCGGCCAAACGACGGCTTTAATAGAGCTTACTTCTTCATCGGGTCTCCAGTCGCCGAAAACGTAGAGCGCATGGGCCCTCTTGGAGCTACCTGTTCCCAGCACCTTCTGTTTCGGATGTAATGCCCAGTGACGGTGCCCAACACCGCCCACGCCGTTGTCCTGAACGTATGCATCAATGGCATTGGGCCCTACGCAGCCCAGGCATAGATTGGAAGAGCCCGCTCCTTTGGCGCCTTCCTGCGAATAGCACGGCCAATTTGTAGGAGGATTATGACTTAGATCGTTTTTGGCCTCCATAATCAGAGCCGCGGCCCGAGCCTTTGCATTGTATTTTTCATCAAAGCTTACGTCCGAGGGAACGCCTGCCATGGCGCGATAGTACTGCAAATTCTGTAGAGTAGCCTCGTCGTACGCTTTGCTATTGGCTCCAACACGGCATCCATTGACCGAGCCAGTCCATTGATTCTGGACTTGATTGTAGGGCACATAATGATCTTTGAAGAATTGCGCAACAGCGCGGCGATTTGTGCGATCCACAGTAAGAGCGCCGCTTCGAAAGCTAAACAGCCCCTGGCCCTGGATACCTTCGGGCTTCTGCGCGGCGGGTCCCGTATCCATGCGAATACCGAGCTGCG
>JAGRNC010000459.1 GCA_020440935.1 Leptospiraceae bacterium
GTAGTATACCTGAAACTCCTTGCGAGACAAACCTGCCTTGATCTGTTGAAACATCCGATAGCCGGCTCCAGTATTGGGGCTTGGTCCAGAACGTGCAATACTGTAACTTCCGGAGCTACTCTTTCTTAGATTTTGAATCTCTGCGATGGCAGTTAGAAAGAAATCCGCCAGTGGATCTGTATCGTCGGGCTTGAGCACTTCGATGGGAACGGCAGCGCAAAGCGCCTGCACCGCCACCGAGTCAGTTCCCAGCGCCACCGGATCGTTTAGTTTTTGCGATATACCGGCCAGCAGTTCTTCGGCGGCGGCATCAAAGGGACTTGTTTTTATATCTGCGATAAGCGCGAAGGAGCTGTCATCCCACCGTGCAAGAATGGAATCACGCCCGGCCAACCTTTCGATTCGTGCTGCTATGATTCGAATGACCGAATCTACCATCTCGAATCCTTCATTTTCCAGAATCTCTCCCAGATTCTCCAGGGAGATTAGAATAATGCAGCCATTTTCCAATCGGCGCCGGACTGCTGGCAATGATTCTCTCAATCCCTGACGATTGGGGAGTTCGGTCACTGGATCGGTGAGTGCGATCTGGCGCAGAAGTTGTTCGGCCTGGTTGCGCAGCTCGACCTCGCGCTTTAGCGATGCATTGGCGCGTTGCAACTCATCGGTTCGCGCGCTTACCAGATCCTCCAGGTGATCGTTCATCGCTTCCATGGCATTCATGGAAACCTTCTGAGCCTTCCTTTGAAGAGCAACGACCCATGCCGAAAGTACCACAAGTACCAGATAAGCCTGCACCGAAACGGCGGTGGTAAACGGATCGCCGCCAGCAAATGGCCCCGAACCGAATAGCGTAGCTACTGCCAGGCAGACGCTATGCAGGATAAGTCCCAGAAGTACCCAGATTAATGCAAAGTTGGAAGCCAGATACAGGATGGCTGGCACCGATAAAAACAGCGAAAATCGAGTAAGAAATGGATTCTCGCCGGCAAAGAACCAGATTGCAGCGGGCAGAAGTACCAGGCTCAAAGAGCTCAGATAACGCGGAATGCGCGATGGAACCACCACGTACTCCTGGCCGGTTATCATGTAGGTTACGAACATCCCGACTAGCAGCACGGAAGTAGAGGAGCCGACGCAGTCCACAAACCATCGATAGGCCCAGAATACGTTTTCCAGCTCGCCGCGATAAAAGTAGTATAACGGCAGCGAAGAAAGCAGATATAGAGCAAGCACCAGGCCGTACAGACGACCGATTTGTGCGGCCGAATCAATAATGGCATTCTTTCGATTTCTATGGAAGAGCAATGCCGTGGCTACGTTGGGTATCGCGGCGCTTAGAGTCATGGCCAGGGAACCCAGGGCCAGGTCCACTTCGCCCATTTCTGGGGCCCAGAGCCATGTGCGAACATACAGAGCGACGCAATAAACGATCAGTGCATAATAGGGGGCTCGCGCAGTCAGCGCAAAGATGGTTCCGCCAATGAGAGAGAAGAGAATCGGCTGCTGAGTACCATACCCCACGGCGGCATACGTTGCCTCGATCGTGACAAATGTAAGGATGGCCAATGCAAGCCAACCCCGGACAGTATTGAGCTTCCCTATGTCCTTAAAAATTCCCAAGAGTAGTGCCGCCTCTCTGTATCTTCCTCACTGGCATAAAAAGGCTAGTGTTTTTCCGAATAATACCTATCTGCCAAAAGGCCTTTTGTCCACCGGTACATTGGTGCGGGCCGGAGGCGTTTTGTGCGTGTTTCGGAAAGGGTTGACCGTAGGCCCGCTGGCAGTGCCCTTGTGAGAGGCCTCCAATAAAAGGCCAAAGTAGACTCAGGAGAATGAATTCATATGGCTCGTAAGAAAATTGCTCTCATTGGCGCCGGTCAAATTGGCGGAACCATGGGATTACTGGCCGCTCAGAAAGAACTGGGCGA
Organism: Leptospiraceae bacterium; assembly: GCA_020440935.1. Lineage (GTDB taxonomy): Bacteria > Spirochaetota > Leptospiria > Leptospirales > Leptonemataceae > UBA3465. Next base: position 1,932 of record JAGRNC010000459.1, read on the forward strand.
TGTTGTGATGTTTGACGTTGTAGATGGGCTGCCCCAGGGAAAAGGCCTGGATTTGCACGAAGCTACCCCTGTCGAGGGATGCAATAGCACCATCAAAGGTACCAATTCCTACGAAGACATCAAAGACGCCGACGTATGTATTGTTACTGCGGGAATTCCACGGAAGCCTGGAATGAGCCGGGATGACCTGGTTGGCACAAACACGAAAATCGTGAAAGATGTGGCCGAAAACATCAAGAAATACGCACCCAATGCATTCGTAATCATCATTACCAATCCGCTGGATGCCATGGTGTATGTAATGCAAAAGGTCACTGGATTTCCCAAGAACCGAGTGATCGGTATGGCCGGAGTGTTGGATTCTGCTCGATTCCGTACATTCATTTCTATGGAAACGGGCGCATCCGTGCAGGACATCACTGCATTCGTACTGGGAGGACATGGAGATACTATGGTTCCTCTGCCTCGCTATTCCACAATTGCGGGAATCCCGCTCCCCGATTACCCGGGACTTTCGAAAGACAAGATCGACGCTATGGTGGACCGAACGCGAAAAGGCGGTGGAGAAATTGTCAATCTTCTAAAAACCGGATCTGCCTTTTACGCACCCGGAGCCAGCGCCATCGCAATGGCCGAGTCCATCCTGAGAGATCAGAAGCGGATCTTTCCCTGCGCTGTACTGTGCGAAGGAGAATACGGCCAATCTGGAATCTTCATGGGCGTCCCTGTAATGCTGGGCTCCAATGGAGTGGAAAAGATCATTGAGATCCAGTTGACTGCAGAAGAGAAATCCATGCTCGATAGCAGCGCGGAAGCTGTGAAAGAGCTAATGGGCGTCGTGGACAATTCC
>JAGRNC010000460.1 GCA_020440935.1 Leptospiraceae bacterium
CAAAGGCATCGCCTCCTTCGGCTGCAGGCGCCTCGGACCAATTCAGTCCGATCCCTACGATCGTCTGCCATACGCCCGCCGATACCGCTCGGCCTTCTATGAGAATTCCGCCAATCTTCTCGATATGTTCCTGATTGGTCGCAGACGTTCCATTGTTCGATTGTCCTGCATGCACCGATCTTCGGATAATATCGTTGGGCCATTTTAGAAGCAAACCGGTGGAATCCGGACAATGCATGCGCACCGCATCCAGCACGGCAAGACCGCATGCAAGCGAAAAGAACGGGCCCGGGGGTTGCTCCGGCCATTCTAGAATTCCGGAAAAATACAGGGCAGCCCCGGGCGATGATCGCCAGGCCCGACCGGATCGGCCTTTTCCTTTGAGCTGCTGGCGAGCGGTGACAATTGTGCCCGACGGGCTCGACGATTCGCTCAAATATTGATTCGTGGAATCAGTGGATTCCAGACGAACCCACTGATCCAGATCCAGAAAAACGGATGGCTTGCTCATTGTTAGCCCGGATCTCCGGTTTGCAGATCTTCCCCGATGGTGGCGGTGATCGTCATTCGCTTACCGTTCCGGATGATCTCCAATTCCATCTTTTTGCCAACGCCGGTTTCCTGCACTTCTGCAATTAGGTCTTCCGGACTTTCTATAGATTTGCCGTTTGCCTTGGTAATAAAGTCGTTTTCTTTGACTCCCGCTTCCTGGGCCGCGGATCCAGGAACCACAAATCGCACCAGAACGCCTGGTTCCTGCCCCAGGTTCAGATAGCTGCGGTAGGAATCTCCCGGAATAGCCAGCGAAACTCCCAGGGCAGGTTTACCGATGACTCGTTTTTCTTCTTTGAGCTGTCGGATGATGTCTTTTGCTTCATTGATGGGAATGGCAAAACCGATGCCCACCGAGCCGCCCTGACCGTTGGGCGAAATGATAGACTGATTAATGCCCACCACCTCGCCAAATATGTTCAGTAGAGGTCCGCCGGAATTACCAGGATTAATGGAAGCGTCGGTTTGAATCCTGGAGTATCGCGAATTGTCTACCTTCCGCGCCTTTGCCGAGATTATGCCCTGCGTGAATGTACTATCGAGGCCAAAAGGAGAACCAAGAGCAAAGGCCATTTGTCCGGGCTCCACCTTGTCTGAGTCTCCCAGAACAGCCGGAACCAGTTCCGTGGAGGCGGGAACTTTAATCAGCGCAATGTCCGAGCCCTCGTCGCGACCTACCAGAGTGGCGTTCACAGTCCGATTGTCGCTAAATATAACTTCAATGCTTCTTGCTCCAGCCACCACATGGTTGTTGGTAACGATGTAGCCTTCCTTATCGATGATGAAGCCGGATCCGGCTCCTTCTACTTGCCTGTAGTACTCAAAAATGTTGCGCGGAGGTATTACTACATTAGTGCGGATGTATACCACCGAAGGCTGCGCCTTCTTAAATACGTTAATGAAGTTTTCCTGTAGAGCCAGCGCGATCTTTTGATCTGCCGGATCGAGCGGTTTCGCATCGGAAAATTGGTAATTGGCGGTTCCTTTGAATCCGCTGTAAATCAAGGGACTGATAAAGGTCCCAACCAGAATGCCCAGAAATACAAGGCTTGCAATGGTGAATCTAGATGTCTTTTGCGACGACATATTTTTCTCCTGGTATGTTCCTGCTTTTGCATGGTGCAACAGTGACCAGAGGGCTCATTGCTGCTGCGCCTCCGCCTGTTGTATGATATTCAGAATTTGTGGTCCGTAATTTGTAGCTTTCCAGTCGGTCATAAGCTGCAGCGATCGAAGCTGGTCTAGATTGGCCGGCCGTCTTCGCGCAATCTCTTTCAAGGTCCGATTGTTCAAAATCATTCCGCTTTCCAGTTGTCGTTTATCGGCAATCTTACTGCGCCATCCTTTTAGCGATTGAAAGAGCGATTCTGTTCCTGGATCGAATGGAATCTGTTCTGGAAGCCTGGATTTTTCGATGGGAGTAGCGGATGCCAGCGACTTGATTAGATCCTGCCCGCGATCGGCGAAGAAGCGGGGATTTCCGCGAAATCGCTTGAGGTCCGATGTACGCTCGGGCTTCTGTCTGGCCATTCGAATCATCTCCTGGTTATTTACCAGGCGAAAGGGAGCGATGTTCAGTCTGGCGGCTTCTTCTTCGCGAATTTCGAATACTGCCTTGAATCGTCCTCGCTCCGGAGCGCTGAGTTTACCAACGCCGTTGACCCTGGCATAAGCGTTTGCATCCTTCTGGGGAGCATCGTCCGAAAGTGTGGCTACCTGAAACTCGATTTCCTGGTAGTATTCATCTTCCAGGTTGAGCTTCTTTAGCTCGGGCATAATTCGGTCTCTGATTTTGGGTAAGTATCTGGTATCCAGATGCGCGTAGTCCAGTTGCGATTGGCTGAGTGGTCGTTGCTTCCAGTTGGATTTTTGTTCGCCCTTTTCAAGGATAACGCCACAGTAACGCTCGGCCAGGGCAGAAAGCGAGCATCCATCGTGGCCCAGATATTTGCAGGCTAAGAACGTATCAAAGACATTCTCAAACTTCCATCCCAGGTCGCGCTTTAGTTCCACGATATCGGAAGCCGCGGCATGAAAGATCTTCTGAATGGAAGGATCCTCCATCAATCGTCCCAGTGCGCTCAAGTCAAGGCCGCACAAAGGATCGATGATTCCGTGGCTGGTTTCCGTTGTATATTGAAGGAGGCAGAGCTCGTTTAGATATGTATAAAAGCTCGAGCTTTCCGTATCGAGAGCGAGATACTTTGAGCTTTTCATATCGGCCAG
>JAGRNC010000461.1 GCA_020440935.1 Leptospiraceae bacterium
GGGAATCTGCGATTAGTAAGGAGTAGAATTTACTCTGCTTTCCGTCAATGGATACAAGAAAAGGCGCATCGTATTGCGAAAGCAGGGATTGTGCATAGAACTGCAGCGAATAGAATCCGGCTACCGGAATGTCCCAGAGCATGGCCAGATTACGCGCAGTGCTAACTCCAATCCGTGAGCCAGTAAAAGAACCGGGGCCCACTGTTGCGATGATATAGTCCGGTTTGCGGCGATCTTCTTTCTCTAAAAGTGATTGAATAGCCGGGACCAGATCAATGGAGCTTCGATTTGCTCCAGGCTGAACCAACGAACTGTGTCGGTCCGATGTTCCGGCAGTGACGCAAAGATAGGCAGCACAGGTATCGAATGCCAGCACAAAGTCGCCTTCTTCGGGGTGCAGATTGTCATTCTTGCGAATCAAGGTTTCATTTCTCCCGGTTCGAAGAAATGCGCAATAATCGATCGCTTCTCGCCGTTCGCTGCCAATCGAATGCGAACGAATGGAAGCCTGGAATGAATGGAAGGCAGTCGAGTCCACCATTCGATGGCATTGATGGTAAACGTATCACTCAATGACTCCCATAGTTCGGCAAACTCCAGCTCATCCAGAGAAAGCGGCGAAAGACGGTACAAATCAAAATGATTTAGATTTCCGGATCGGCCTTCGTATTGATTGCATAGATTGAAAGTAGGGCTGTTCACAGTGTCATCGATGCCCAGTCCCTGGGAAGCGAACCGAACAAAGGTTGTCTTTCCCGCTCCAAGATCGCCTTCCATCAGCCAGACGGCGCCCGGAAAAACCCGACAACGCTCAACCAGGGAAAGCGCCAGGCGCTCCGTTTCAATCTCATTGAGGTCGTCGGCGACGATGGGTTCTATGGCGCTTTCTTTCAACCGTTTGTTCCCTTTCCGGCGGATTTCGGGGCCTTCTATGTCCCATCAGACCGGAGACGATTGCATCGCTACAGGAGTAGGACAATGCAATGATAAAGAGCGCAAAAACCGTAAGTCTGCTCAGCGATCCGCTATCGGCCGCCCCCGTGGAAAATAGAGCTCCAGGCGATATCGATTCTACAACGTAGCCAAAGAAAAGGAAGGCCACCGTTCCAAATAGAATAGCCACCAGCGTGAATACGGCAGTCCGCACACACTCAAATTGGAGTCTGGCCCATGGCTGTCCACGGAAATGTCGTTTACTGAGGGCCCGAGGGATGCCCAATCAGCCATGGATTTTTTCTACGCTGGCGGCCCGGTAATGTACGTCCTTCTTCTCATTTCGGTGGTGGCGCTGTCTCTGATACTCTATTCGCTGCGGGGGCTACGAAGCATGACCGCCAATCCGGAAGAATGGTGTCATCGGGCCCTGAGCAGCCTGGAAGTCTCGGTGGACTCCAGCAATACCGATCGTCTGGGCGAGGCTCTGCAGGAGATTTCCTTCTCGTTGCAAAGCTCTATACAGTGGTTATCGCGACTGGCCAGCATGGCAACTTTGCTCGGCCTGTTGGGTACGGTTCTTGGCATTAGCCAGGCTTTCTTCGATATGCAACAGAAGGGAGCAGCGGGTCCCGAGGTGTTTGCAGCTGGCATTTATCAAGCATTGCATACCACCATTGCAGGGCTCCTTCTGGCCCTGCCATTCTTGTTGGCCCACCATTTGCTTAGAGATTCTATTGCCCGGCATCATCTAACACTACTGGGTCGGCTTCGCCGGATGCTGGAGCAAAAATCTTGAAGTCCCTGTTTCCCTGGAATGCAGAATCGGATGAACTGCCGCTGGCTCCTTTCCTGGATGTAATTTTTATTCTTCTCATCTTTGTACTCGTATCCACCCAGATGATTCGTCATAGTTCCATCGCGGTAGATGCCCCCGAATCGGGCACCTCGGCAGATACGGACCGGCAGACTATCAATGTCGAACTGAAGGAAGGCGCCGTCCGAGTTCAAAGAATCACAGGCGAAGAGTTTGTTCCGCCGCGCAAACTGCGAGACCTGCTTCAAGATACGTGCAGTACAGAACCGATCTTTTTGATTAGAGCCGATGCCTCGGTCAACTTGCAAGAATTTGTTTCGGTGCTGGATGCTCTGGAAGGCTGCGGTGCCACTCGGCTACTGGTTAGATCTCTAAGATCAGACGGCAAATGACCGATAGCCCGGTACTATTTCCCTGTAGAAATGCTGGACGAGCGAGAAAAAACTGATCCTACTTTGTTATCCATCTGGATACCCCGGCTATGAAAAAGCTCGTCCTAATTCTATTCCTGGCCGTGGCCATGCCAGCGGGCCTGCAGGCCCAATTCACTTGTACCGGCGCTGCCTGTTCGGCTCTTCCCATTAGCCAGGCGCAGCTGGATCGAATGTACCAGGATATTAAGAGCCAGTACTTTGACCTTGTATTTGAAGATATGGCCGAGGCTGCCGCGCTGGCCAGTTTAAGCGGCGCTCCCATGGGCGATATCAACCTTGATCAGTTTACCTTTGGAACCAGCGCCGCTGTTTCCTACAGAACGGTCCAGGCAGTGGATGTTATCGTATATGACGTTGCCACTATCGAAGATTTACCCTCCACGGGCGTGGCCGCACAGCCGCGCATGTTTCTGGGGATGAACCTCGGTGAGGTAATGGGAAACGGCGAACTGGTGGCAAGCGTACCTCCCTGGAATTCGCTTTCTAGATTCGATCTTTATCTGAGCTATGTTAGTTTTGATCTTTCCCGTTCCGATACCGCTTCGCGCTCCAGCGATGAAGATTGGAGTGTTGATGCTCGATC
>JAGRNC010000462.1 GCA_020440935.1 Leptospiraceae bacterium
ATATGGAAAACAACGTGCTCAGCCATGTATTCACCCCAGGTCGTTTGGAATTGCTACGAATCCTTGCTTCGCAAGCGGCCATTTCCATCGAGAATGCTCGCCTGGCACGCGAAGAAGCAGATCGTGCCAGCGCATTGACGGAGATGCAGCTGGCACGGGACGTTCAGCTTTCCATCCTTCCCAGAGTACCGGAGGATCCGGCCTATCGACTGTCAGCCTTTATGCAACCTGCCGCGCAAGTAGGAGGCGATTATTACGATTTTGTCCGAAAAAACACCATGCGATGGTTCGCCATCGGCGACGTTGCGGGCCATGGACTGTATTCTGGATTGGTAATGCTAATGGCCCAGACGGGATTTGGAATGTATCTAAAGTCCAGAGACAATCCGGATCTTTTGGAGCTTTATACAACTCTAAACGCACAACTCCATGACAATGTGGTACAGCGCACGGGCAAAGATGTGTACATGACGCTAACAGTATTCTGCGCCGACGAATCGGGATTGGTGCGATACACAGGAAAACACCAGGATCTGCTGGTCTATCGCGCACAAACGGAAACAATCGAAGTCCACAATACGGAAGGAGTATGGCTGGGCATTTTGCCGGACATTGCCGCTACAGCCGAGGCTTCGACAATTCAACTAAATCCAGGCGATATGCTGATCCTATATTCCGATGGAGTGCTGGAATGCCGTAATGCTTCCGGAGAACAATTTGATACGGCGCGCCTGATGGCAGCTATCCAACAATATGCTCCGGACGGTCCGGAGGCCGTGCAAAGCGGAATTCGAAAGGCATGTTTTGACTTTCTGGATAAACAGGACGACGACTTAACTGTCATGGTGATCCAGAAGAAATAGAATCTGGCGACCCGATTTACATGTCATAGAATGAATTGTATTTGCGCATCAAAGACGCTAGACCCATCTCGCAAAACGACAACCAGATCGGCCGTAACTGCGTCCAAGATCTTATGCGCAAATTAGTATGGCTTGTTCTGGCATCGGGGATCATGCTGCTGGCAAACTGCAAGTTCCTCCGTGGGCAGCCCCATGCTGTATATCACAGCCCGGACAATCAATATACTGCAAGAGTTTACACCGAAAGTCCGATGATCGCCGCTCCCGGACAGGGTGGAATGAGCAGCAGGTCCGTAATCGTAGAAGTCTACGACTCCGAGGGCGATTTCATTGGAGACAGCACCGATTGCAATGCTCCGTTGCTCGGAGATCTGCGCATCGAATGGGACCTGGAAAACCATCGGCTATGGTATGCAGTGGCTCGGATTATTGACCTCAAGACGGGCAAATGCAGCGATTAGTGGCCGACAGTGACGGAATCGGCGGCTTTTGCGGCGGGACGCCCCCGGAAAATTAACGCGCCGGATTGTTCGATACGCTTCCCTCGGTCGATGCATGCACGTAGGTCAGCAGCACCCCGGCCAGCACCAGCACCATACCAATCACATCTACCAATTCCACTCGATCGCCAAATGCAAGCCAGGCCATGGCCATGGTAACCGGTGGGCCCAGATAGAAGAGCGAGGCCACCTTTGTGGCATCGATCCGTTCAATCAGGATCCACATCATCGAATAAGCTCCCAGGGACACCGCCAACACAAGCCAGAGTAGCGCACCTATGAACCGAGGGTTCCACTGAACGGCAAGCCGCTCTAAAAAGATCGCCGGTAGGGCCATGGCCAGCGCGGTGGCCAGACTCTGATAGAGTAAAGTTAGAGGAACGGACATCCCGACGCCTTCGCGGGTCAAATGCAACCTTCGCTGAAACAAGCTGGCAATGGTAATGGCCACCACAGCGCCCAGCGGGATAAACCAGGCGAATACTTCCGAAGAATTTTCGAAATCGACCCGCAACACCACAGGGAGGGCCACGCCAGAAAAGCCGATCATCAATGCCAGCCAACGATTCCAGGGAGTATGCTCACCCACGGCCAACCCCGAAAGTGCGCCGGTGGCCAATGGCTGTAGCGCGACCACAAGCGCTACGATCCCGGCTGGCACACCGTAGTCTATGGATAGAAGAGCGCAGGAAAGCCAGACGCCATGGGCAAGAAAACCAATCAACATCTGCGGCCAGACATCGCTCCAAGGGGCGCGAATAGACTGCCTTGTCGCAATTAAATACAGGGCAATGAGTAAGGTCAAAGCCACGTATCGAAAGAATAGGAGGCTAAAGACTCCCGAATAAGGAAGCCCGTACTCGGCGCCGATAAAGCCGGAATTCCAGAGCAACACAAAGCCGATGATTAACCCCAGGTTTCTTCCTGATCGATTCGCCTCTTCTCCGTTGCTGCCCATAGGCGGACCACGTAAAATGAGCGATGTATTCTGTAACTCAGAAGTTTTTGGCGTTTCTTATGCGGGATTTTCTCTAACTTCTTGTCAATGGTTTGCTGGAGCGCCGATCCACCAGTGCATCGCCTGCGCTATGGGCGCATCGCCTTTCATTCGATGCGCCTTTCATTCAGTGCGTCTTGCATCCATTGCGGTAACCTTTAAATCTCGCGCAAATCCAGGCGATCCACTTCTCGGTTCAGCAAGTTCTTATAAGCGATGAGCGCCGATCGATCCATAACAGAGAGATTCATGTCATCTGCAACCACCGTGCTCGCATGAGAAAAATCCAGTTCAATGGTCTGCCAGGGCTGCGACTTTTCCGATCGGATCAGACTACGCTCGGCGTCAGCAATCTCGATTCGAATTCCCTCCCATTCGTAGGCGCAGAAATGCA
>JAGRNC010000463.1 GCA_020440935.1 Leptospiraceae bacterium
ACATGGATAGCCAAGCGAAGCTTGATTGTAGTCGCCCCGGACATTGTTCCCAAACTGGGCCTCGAATTAAACGAACTGTCCCAACTATGCGAAGAGGTGAAGACTCTGCTTTGTATCCTGGATCGCCCGAACTATAGCAATTTTATTTCGCCGGCCATTGCCGAGAAAGGTCCGTTTCAAATCGCGGTAAGCTCATCCGGAATCAGTCCTTCTGTGTCGGTGTACTTGCGAAATCGCATAGAAAACGAATTGCTAAGCGATGAGCTCCTCGCGCTGGCAGAATTCTTTTCCAGGCACAGACACATTGTGAGCGAACGTCTCAAAGACCTGAAGCGAAGACGAGCATTCTACTTTGAGCTCATCGAATCGGGCTTCGCGGCTCGATTGGACAGCGAGAATGCATTGCAGGAATTTCAATCCAGACTGGATGAATTCTGCGCCGCCAGGGATTCCGGGATGCCGGACAATTCCTAGATGAGGCCCCTGGCCTGTAGCAGATTCGTAATCCCCACAGCCATAGCTGCCCATAGTAGGGCAAATAGCAGAATGGGCGTTTTCTTTCGCTCCAGGATTCGACCGTTCAAATAGAAACCACAGGCAAGTAGCGCAAAAAAAGACATCCTCATCGCCCAATCAAGTAGCGTGAACGTTTTTAGATAGAATACGGAAATTCCAAGCAGTACAATAAATTGCACCGTGGCCGCATTACGCGCGCCGGCCGATATGGGCACGCGATATTCGTCCCGGACAATTTGCTCGGTACGCATAATCCCATCCACTGGATAACTGGACGGCGTCTTCCATAGATGTTCCAGGGAAGCCAGCCCTCGCCCAGATTGGATATCCGAACGGATGTTGCGAGCAATGTCGACAAATACATGAACGTTAGCGAGGATTGGGTTGTAAGATTTTAATCGTTTTACCGTTCCAAATACGGGCTCTTCTGTTTCCGCTTTAAATGTGCCAAATAGCCGATCCCACAGGATGAACATTCCACCATAGTTTTTATCGATATACGGATCGTTCACAGCGTGGTGCACGCGATGATGCGATGGAGTCACAAATACGTAGGAATAAGCTCGAGGAATGGAATCTTCGGGAAGGAACTTTGTATGCACCCAGAACTGATATAATCGGTTCAATGCATCGACAGTCAGAAATACCTGCCAGGGAATGCCCAGAACCGCCAGTGGCAGATAGAAAACACAAGTAATCGCATTACGCAGAGCGGATTGTCGCAGCGCCACGCTGAGATTGTATTCTTCGCTGGAATGATGCACAACGTGGGAGGCCCATAGAATGTTCACTTCGTGCGAAATACGATGCGACCAGTAGAAAAGAAAATCCAGCGCGATGAAACCCAGACCCCAGGAAGCGATACTCCTGGCGCCTGCCACAGGGGAGCTAAAATCCAGGAAATAGCCATCCAGTCGCACTAACGAATAATTCCGCTGAATCCCAATGTAGACGAATAACACAGCCAGAAGCACAAAGGCATCGGTTAGCCGACTCAGCATGCCAAGGCTCATATCTGTAATTGTGTCCGAAAGGTAGTAATACGATTTTCTTTGCATTCGAGTCCAGAGAACTTCCAGACCTATCAGAAGCAGAAATACAGGGATGAGCGCTTCGATTAGCTGCATGGCCGGAGCATGCACAGATTCGCCTGGCTGACAAGCGAAAATGAAATTAAGAATAGGATTACTACTTCAGATATAAGAATCAATTTGCTGGCAGCAAACCGCGAGCACGAAGCAGTGGAATAATACGTTGGGCATAGACTCCGCCAGGCAACGAAAATTCGGCAATGGGTCCCCAGAATAGAAATCCGTGGGCCCCGCCGTCCAGAGTGCCGGTCATTTGCTGCATCATATAATCCGGCCCGTAACCCCAGATATGATTCATCATCGGAAAGGATTGAAGCCAGGGACGGAGTCGAAACAACCCTCGCGCAATTCTTAAAGGACGTTCTGTTCCAATCTCGAGCAGTCGATGCACCCGCGTGGAACGCGGATATTGATCCAGATAGCGAGTGCCAAAGTGGGAGGAATAATGCATGGGAGAAACGAAGTCCACAGCAGAACCCATTTCCAGCACATCCTGGCCGATTACTGCACCCGCGCGATAGATGGCATTGTATCCAAAGATATCGATACTGATGGGGGCGTTCAGGCTGAAACGAGCCTGACGAAGAAAGGATTCGATGGCCTCCGTTCGATAAGCATCGGCCGGAGCATGAGAAAAATAGCACTGATAGATGGGGCCATCCGATGGAAATCGGATGTAGTCGAACTGCACTTCATCGAAGCCCAGTTCCAGAACTTCTTTCGAAACAGCGAGGTTATAGTCCTGCACTTCCTGCGAAAATGGATCGGTCCATTGTTCATCGCCTTCCACGGTCCAGGGGCCGCCCGTATTTCGATTGCGGATAGCATTGCGATGCGAAGCATATCTGTACATCCGCAGATCTTTGAAAACCACCTGCCGGCCAATGGTATAGATGCCTTTCTTTTTCAGTTTTGCCACCAGGGCGCGAATCGGAACCAGTTCGCGATCATTCTTCAACTCTTTAGCCAGAGGAAGCTTGCTGCCGTATAGAAGCCGGCCAAAATCATCTTTCACATCGATGACCGCAGCGTTAAAATGATAGCGGTCGATGAGTGCAAAAACCTGGTCTTGTTTGAAGCGCGCCGAAGTGGGCGAAATGTAAAAGGCGCTCAGAATTTTCGGGCGCGGAATGTCGGTT
>JAGRNC010000464.1 GCA_020440935.1 Leptospiraceae bacterium
GGCAGGGCTGGATTCTTCCACTTTTTGGTTTATATCGCCAAAATGGAAGGCCATGCCGACTTTGAGATATACTTCCGTACGATATCCTTTCGATTTTGTAGAGCGCTCCCCGAGGCCCAGATTGCTACTCTTCTGACTCACATTGGTTAGCGTTCCCAGTTGAAATCCATAAAAATCGCTATAGGTTCGTGTCCAATCTTCGCGTTCCAGGCCAATGGTAGCGGACAGTCTACAATACCGGAACTCTGCCTCAATCCGATGCAGCATGCCCTTGTCGGTTACCGATCCGGATTGATAGATCGTAGAGAAATCAGCGCTCTCAACGCCATTGCGATCCCGAAAATTCAGAAGTTGCGGGCCGGCGCCTTCAAAGGTTCCGCTCCTATTGACGAAATACAACTGATACGTAACGCGCAGATATTGTAGCGGATCCCATTTCAATCCCAGGCCATATAAGAATCCATTGAGGTGGTAGTTAAGCCGAACATCGCCGGCAGGAGCCCAGGTGGTTAAACCAATGTCGGGAGGCGTGTTTCCGCGCAAGGTATAAGAACCGTAACTTACAGTCATATCCTCGTGCCAGTCCTGATACCCAACGATCGGTCCCAGCCGAAAATCTTCCATCCATCTATGATAATAACCAAAATCGTAGATTCTGCTGTCGTATCTGTACCGTAGCAGACGAGTCCCTTCGAAGATACTGGTTACATATGTACTGTTTTCGGGAAACAGAAACAATACGCTCGGGCTGTTATCGCGAGTATATTTCCGGTTGAGTGTGCTTCTTCTATAATTCACATCGAATCGGTCCCCGTAGGAGTAGAGAAGAACCGTTCGGACGGGCCAGTACTGATTTTCATCTCCCTCCCCTACCGGTATGGCCGGAGGTTGGCCGGTGCTACCCGAGTTTAATGCTGAGTTTAGCAACCAGGCCGGGCCAGATTCGGTCATGATGTTCTGTTTGGCAAAAGCCCAGCCAACACCAATGTCAAATTGAACTCGGTGCATGTAAGAGCCCAGGAACGGAACGTCCTGTTGCAGTGGTTCTTCGGCTTCCAGCCTTACTATAGAGGAGAGCCCGGTAGCGACCACGATCACTCCGAGAAAGCTCAGTCTGCGTAGATAAGTAAAATATTTCACGTGTATTCCTTCAGAGCTGCCTGGCAACCCGGTATAGCAGAATAGGACGAACCAATAGCCAATCGTACAGTACACCGGGCAAGGAATGTATTTCCGGGCACCTGTCACCTTTGACAGTTCAGGCTCTCATTCTTTCTACGGCCTTTCCGTCATCTAAATTGAGGGAAAGAAAATGAATACAAACAAGATTACAATCCTCGTTACACTGCTTTTGGCTTCCATCTTTGGTCAGTGCCGAGACAAGACCTCCGCGGATGCTGCGCTACTATTTGGAACGGCTATGGCGCCCGAGGCGGCCGCTCAAGTGGCTACTACAGATATTTCCGGTGGAATGACCGTGGCTTATCCGGAAACCTACACTGAGGACGGAGAGCCGAAAGATCCGTACAATGGACTCTCTCTAAGTTGCGGCGAAAACATTCGAGCTTTTGCAGCCACCGTTCCGCAAGAAAACGCAAACGATGTGAATGAACTTCTTACCTGGGCCCTGGGAAAAGTCTCTGCCTGGTCCAGCGTGAATGATTACAATTTGATTTCGCGAAACGCCATAAGTACTTCGGTACCGACTGAAATTGCCAGCATCGAACTGGTGATGGGCTCGAGCATCAATAGCACGGGTATTCGAAACGATATGATGGAATACTATGCCAATACCACCGGGGCACAAACCGCCATCGATGGTCTTGCAAGCTCCCAGCCCGGAGAATCCACCAGCGATACTTTCCGTGTCGTGGTTCAGGCCTCACGCACAGATACGGGTAGCGTGATTCTGGCCGCCATGGTTCCCTCTTCTCTCTATGATACTTCGGAAGGTTGCATGTCCTCCTTTGTAGACGGAACCAACGTTGGTCTTTCTGGCCAGAGTCTGGTAACCGGCAACGATGTATTCAGCTCCGCGGCCCGTGCCAAGGCAGATTTCCTGATCGCTCTGGACAACTCGGGTTCCATGAGCAACGAGATCTATGGCGCAGCGCAAGCGGCCCTGGCATTCTTCAATCGTATGAAAAGCCTGAATCTGGATTTTACCGTGGGCGTAATTACCACCGATACCAGTCGAGTTCGTCCCGGAAGCTTCACCACCAATGTAGACACTTTCAAAAAAGACCTTCTTGGCGGATGGACTGCTCTGGAAGGCGGCTGGGGTACCAGCAAAGGTTCGTCCCCTTTCTGGACCGGATCCGCGGCCAATGAAGATGCCATCACATCTGCCAGCGATGGCGGCACTATGATCAATGGAGACGGAAAAGAATCGGGAGTATACCAGGCCGAACAGGCTCTTCTGCCTGGCGGAACCGTGCAAAGCAATGGCTACCTGCGCACCGATGCGGAAAAAGCGGTAATCATTATTACAGATGAAAGCGACGCTTATTCCAAACTGGACAGTAGCGGAAGCAATGACGATGCGCCTCAGTTCTCCTACTCCTCGAACGTCTTTCTGGACAATGGAATTACAGTATACGGCCTGGTTCCGCTCAACGATTCCACCGGACTGCAGGGAGATTGCAGCGGCTCGAATTATTCCACAGGCACGCCAAACTGGTCCGGGCTGACCAATACCCAGAACTACGAAGTAAATATTCGCACTCTGGCTCTGGCCACCGAA
>JAGRNC010000465.1 GCA_020440935.1 Leptospiraceae bacterium
AGATATTGTTTAAAATTGGCCTTTCCGGAGCTGGCAAGAAGCCGCACCAGCTTAATGAGGCTCTCTGCGGCCGTTAGAGCAACTTTTGCGGATGTAGTCTGGACAGACATATCTTTAGCTTTCTCAATAGACGGAAGGATTACAAGAAATTCCGCGTTTTGTCCGCACCCTCCCAATAGAACTGACTCCCCCGAGGAATGAAATTTCCGTTGACAATGCTTGCGCGGAATGAATATTCATTCCGCAGTGGTAACAAGGGATCCGGAAATAACCAAGAAGTGCATTCTGGATGCGGCCCTTGCATTGTTCGCTGAACGGGGATTCCACGGAACTAACGTTCCGGACGTAGCAAAAACCGCGCAGGTCGGGGCCGGCAGTATTTACCGGCACTTTGCAGATAAGGTCGCTCTGGTGAATGCAGTCTTTCAACAATGGAAGCTACGATTCACCGAAGAACTGCTAAGCCCGGCGCCAGATCCACGCCTTTCCTACGAGGACCAGTTCCGCGAAATCTGGGCTCGGCTCTGGCGCTTCTACAGGAAGCATCCCCAGGCGACCATCTTCCTGGATGTACACGCACATGGTGATTATCTTTCCGACGAGTCCCGAAAGATCGCGGAATCACTGGAGTCAAAATTCGAAGCATGGGTGCGCGGCGGACAGAAACAGGGCGCTCTCGTTGGCGCGCGTCCAGAGGAACTCATTGCAATGGTTTACGGCGCATTTATTGGTCTGGTGAAGATGGAGATCAATGGCCAGACAATGAGCGCCCGACATCAGGAATCGAGCGGGGATTGCGCATGGAATCTGGTGAGCCCTTGAAAATCGGCCATCATACGGAATGAATATTCATTCCGTCCGGGTCATTGTAGTAGTACAAATTCGAATTAAGATATAGGAGTTAGAGAAATGGGAAAATTCAAATTTGAGGGCACGGCCCTCGTAACCGGGGCATCTTCAGGCCTCGGAGAGGAATTCGCACGGCAGCTAGCCAATCGGGGTATGGATCTTGTACTGGTGGCCCGTAGCGAGGACAAGCTTAAGAAACTGGCGGCCGATCTGGGCAAGCAGGTCAAGGTAACAGTCGTCGCACAAGATCTTTCCAAACCGGGAGCGGCAATCGCGGTAAAGAAGGCCACCGACGCGCAGGGAATCCAGGTGAGCCTTCTGGTTAACAACGCAGGGTTCGGCACGTACGGATTGTTTCATGAGATTGAACCAGCGAAGGAGCATGAAATGACCATGCTCAATTGCGTGGCTCCCGTAGATCTTTCGCACGCCTACCTCGGCGCAATGATTGAGCGGAAGCACGGCGGAATCATTTTCCTTGGAAGTGTGGCGGCCTATCAGCCCACTCCGTATTTTGCGACCTACGGAGCGACAAAGGCTTTCAATTTGCTCCTGGCCGAAGCGCTGTGGGCCGAACTGGAAGGCACCGGAGTAACGGCCATGGCCCTTTCGCCCGGATATACTAAGACTAAGTTTCAGGAAACGGCAGATGTGGAGCTTAAGCCGCCGGGAGGGTTCAAGACCGCGGATGAAGTGGTCTCGCTGGCATTGCGAAAACTCGGAAAGACTCTTTCTGTGATTCCGGGCAAACGCAACAATCTTACCGCCTGGTCGATTCGGTTTACTCCACGAGCAATGGCCGCCCGAGTTGCGCGGGCCATTTCCAAACCCAGGACCTAACCCGACATTCTGGTACAAAGAATGCAGTAGGACGCCGGAGGGTTCACCATGCGAACATTCGGAGTGCTACCTATGCGAAATGCCCCGGAAAAGGGCAGATCGGCGGCGAAAGAGGCGAAAACTGGCCGGATTGGCCAAATAAGCAGACGGCGAATACGAGGCTGAGAATCGTGCTGGAAACGACGGCAGCCCTCGATTCGCTTCTGGTTCTGATTTCGGCCGGCCTGGTGCTGTTCATGCAGGCTGGTTTTCTGTGCGTGGAGTCGGGACTTACCAGGTCCAAAAACTCCATCAACGTTGCGATCAAGAACATCACGGACTTTGGCCTTGCCACAGTGCTTTATTGGCTATTCGGTTTTGGATTGATGTTCGGACCAAGCTTGGCTGGCTACATTGGCATTGGCGACTTTTTCCCGGAATTCGAAGCGGACGTAACCGGGGCATCGCCGGGTTTCTTTGTGTTTCAACTCGCATTCTGCGGAACCGCGGCGACGATCGTTTCCGGGGCCGTGGCGGAGCGATTGCGCTTCCAGGGATATCTCTTAATCACCGCTCTCATATCTTTGTTGCTGTACCCTGTCGGTGGACACTGGGCCTGGCATGGGGCCCATTCGGACGTTCCGGGTTGGCTGGAGGGACTGGGCTTCGTCGACTTTGCCGGCTCCACAATTGTACATAGCGTAGGTGGCTGGGTAGCTCTGGCTGGATTGCTCGTGGTTGGAGCAAGGGCTGGGCGCTATGGAGAAGACGGCCAGGTGAATCAAATCAATGCGAGCAACCTACCGATGGCCATGCTGGGTGGCATTATTCTGTGGTTTGGTTGGATTGGCTTCAACGGTGGCAGCGCGCTCCATATGGATGCCACAGTCTCCCGGATTGTTATGCGAACTCTCCTGGCCGCAGGCTCCGGTCTGATCGTTGCCCTTCTTGTGGGTTGGGCCATGGAAAGATATCCAGAAGCTACCGCGCCCTTGAACGGATCCCTGGCCGGACTTGTTGCGATCACAGCGGGATGTCATGCAGTAGAAGCCTGGCAGGCCATTGTCATTGG
>JAGRNC010000466.1 GCA_020440935.1 Leptospiraceae bacterium
CATCCGTGGGCCAATGTCTGGCAGGCTGGGACCAGCGAATCGGCTGGACTCCGCAACGAAAAGTTTCGGAGGGCTTTCATCGAAAGAAGGCAGAGTTTGAAGGTCTGGACGAAAGTAGGGAAGCACTGTTGGAAGCATCCATCGATGGGACGGAGGGAGCATGGCTGGAATACTACGCAGTATCGGGGCCGCTCTGTTTACACATTCGAATCATATCAGCGACGATGAAAAGACCGGTGCAGAGCCTGGAAGGCGCCCTCGAGCTAGAAGGAAAAAAAAACCAAGTTCAAGTGGAATCCTATGACAGCGAAGCCTCCTATGGCATAATCAGGGATCTGTATCCCACCCTTTCTGTCGGAGAGTAATGAGGCGCTCGGAATTCCAACGTATCTTTGTTCGGTATCTGGATGCATTTTTACCGGATACTCATCCGGTGATGCAGGATCTCGCTCTTCGCAGAAAGCTGCGCATCATTATGGGCGTTGGCGCAGTTGTTACCATAATATTCGCCACCCGAGCCCCCCTCGTATACGATAAGGCGCCCGATGTATCCTGGTGGATCATCGGAATGTGTCTGTTCTTTGTGGCATCCTTATGGATAATCATAAAGACCCGGGCGCGTTACTTCTTACAGATCGGTTTTGCCATGGTTATTGTGGCCACCGGAATTGTTATTGTTACATCCTACGAGATTCGGACCTACCCTCCTGTTAACTTACCGTATGTAGTAGTAATGGTTATTCTGCTGCACTTCCTGTACGGCCGGTGGGTTGCTTTGTTTGCCCTGGTGTTTCAAATGCTTGCCCATTTTCCGTTGTTATTCGCCAGCACTACGATGGACTCCACAGTGGTAATGCATCCGGGAGCGCAGATCCCGGTTTCCAGATTGTGGCACTTTGTTAATGTCATGGTGGCGGGCACGCTTGTCTGGCTAATCAGTGAAGCCTACGATCAATTTCGCAATGAGTCGGAATTTATGCTTCAGCGATTGCAGACAAATCACCGCACAGAGTTGGAATTTGCCCGAACTCTGCAGCAGGAGCTCTTGCCGCTGGATTCGGGCCAGGGTCCATACAGATTTGCAGGGATGATGCGGCCGGCCGCCCAGGTAGGAGGGGACTATTTTGATGTGCTCCAGTCCAAGAAATATACCTGGTTTGCCATAGGCGATGTAACTGGCCATGGCGTGCAGGCGGGTCTGCTTGTTATGCAAGTACGAACCCTGCTTCACTATTGTATCAACGCCCTGGGTATTGAACAACCAGCCCGAGCGCTTATCGAAATCAATAATTCCTTCTTCGACTCAATTAAGACTCTGTTTCAGAAGTCTTTTATGACGTTCGTTCTGTTGCGGATGGATCGAAATGGAAACGTACTCTATGCTGGCAGTCATCTGCGCATCATCGTATATCGAAAGGATGGCAAGAAGCTTGAATCCTACCCCACCCAGGGATTCTGGCTGGGTGTGAACCGTCTTGAACCGGGCCGCGAGCGGAACCTGGAAAGTAGTATGCGGCTGCAAAAGGGCGATCTCTTGATTCTCTATACCGATGGATTCACGGAAGCTCGGAACGCTCGAGGAGATCAGTTTGGTATAGATGGATTGTATCGCGCCATTGGACTGGCCCTGGAAAAGGGCACCGAAAACCTGAGCGCTGTGCAAACTTCCATTCTGAATGAATTCCAGCGGTTCGTGGCCGATCAGGAGCTTGAGGACGATCTTACTTTGCTGACGGTACGACGGAGCAGCTAGAAAGAACCGCAGTCTTACATGCAAATGGCCTTGCCCGTTTGCCTTCCAATCTGAAAAAGGAAAAAAGCAGAGCATAAAATGCACAGCAATATCTGGGAACCTGGCTGGCCTTTGGTTTGGGTTCCGGGTCCTGTAATTCTGGAGGCTTGAATGAGCACTTTTCGCGTTGAAAAAGATACCATGGGGGACATCGAGGTTCCCACCGATCGCTACTGGGGCGCGCAGACGCAGCGTTCGCTGACAAACTTCAAGATTGGCCATGACCATTTTCCCAGAGAGATGATCCGTGCCCTCGGTATTCTAAAGAAAGCCGCTGCCCTGGCAAATCAGGACCTGAAGAATCTTCCGGATGACGTTACCAGCCTGATCATCCAGGCAACCGATGAAGTCATTGAAGGAAAGCTGGACGACCACTTTCCGCTGGTAATCTGGCAGACCGGCAGCGGTACCCAGACAAACATGAATTCCAACGAAGTCATTTCGAATCGGGCCATCGAGATTGCCGGCGGCACAATGGGAAGCAAGGACCCGGTGCATCCCAACGACCATGTTAACCGCGCACAGAGTTCCAATGATACATTCCCCACGGCAATGCATATTGCTGCGGTGGAGCAAATTGTTCACCATTTGAAGCCAAGATTGCAAAAACTCATAGATACTCTGGCGGCCAAGTCGAAGGCCTTTGATAAGGTAATTAAGATCGGTCGCACGCATTTAATGGATGCGACCCCACTGACTTTAGGACAGGAATTCTCCGGTTACGTTGCCATGCTGGATCACAACATGGAACGGATGGACCATGCATTGGGCGGAGTTCTGGAACTTGCCCTGGGGGGAACAGCCGTGGGAACCGGATTGAATACAATCAAGGGCTTTGCCGAAAAGGCCGCCGCGCATATTGCCAGGTTAACCGAGCTTCCCTTTGTTACGGCGCCAAATAAGTTTGAAGCGCTCAGTTCGCACGGGGCTCTGCTTGAATTGCAC
>JAGRNC010000467.1 GCA_020440935.1 Leptospiraceae bacterium
TGCCTGGGTGATAGCCTGGTCATGGGATTTGGCGTTTCTGATGATCAAACCTTTTGCAGCCGATTGGGAAGGGAGTCGCAGGACGGGGCCTTCGATCAGAAATACCAGTTTATGAATATTGGCGTGGATGCTTTTGGCTCCATGGGATCGGCCCTTCGCATGGAAGACATGGTACCGCGATTGAAGAATGTGTCGGCGGTATTATTTGTGATTTCGCCCAATGACTTTACCATGCCGCCGGAACTGGCCGAGCGGGGAATGGAGCCCGACGATGTAATCGATGCTCGTCGTATGAACGATGAGGCTTACAAGCTTAGCTTTCATATTCAATTCGAGCTAACGCGCTATTCTTATGCACTGCAGGCCGCCAAGCTGGCCTATGAGAATTTGCTGATCAAGCGAAGCATTACAGAAGAATCGGTGCGATCGTAAATTAATGAGGCGGGCCTGTCCGGGAAAGATGCCCCCAACCTGGCAAAGACTTCGCAATACCTGGTGGGCTCCTTTACCGGGCCCGTGCGCGATCGATGCCAGCTTTCCAAGTCAAAGGAAAAGCCGCTCATTCAATGCCCGCAGCCAATCCCCCAGGGCGTTCAATGCATGGATGGACCACCTCCGGCGGACAGTCTGGAGCCGTTGCCGGAGTTTACACAAAAGGCTTATACTCGCATGATCGCTTACGCGAAAGCAAACGGTTTTCGTCTGATCCCCGTAATACTTCCCATGCAGGTAGAGGAGATATTCTGTCACAATCAGGGAAAATATCATCCTCTGGGCAACTACGCGCTAAGAGCCAGCAAATACTTTGAGGATCGAGGTGTGTCGGTCATGCAGCTGCAGGACGATCTGGACCAAATGTGTACTCCCCGGCACGGTATCCGTGATTTCTTCATTCCAAAGGATGGGCATTTGACCGATATCGGGAATCAATGGGCCACACAATCCATCGCTAAGCGACTTCCTGCATTCATGAAGGGGAACAGATAGAGTGTTATTTAACTCGGTTCATTACTTCCTTTTTGCGCCGCTGGTCTTTCTTGTCTATTTCTGGTTACCCCTTCGGTGGCAGCGAATCTGGCTCTTTCTGGCCAGCATCTACTTTTATGCCGTTTTCAAAGTGCCCTTTGTGGCGCTGCTTCTATTTTCTATCTTCTGGACCTACCTTTGCATGGTGGGCATCGATCGCTCCAGGCGGGCAGGGCGATCGGCGCGGCTCTATCTCGTACTGGCCATTCTGGGAAACCTTTCCTTATTATTCGTCTTCAAGTATCTCGATTTCTTCATTCGTGCACTAAACGTCTTCGCAGGCCATGAGGTTTGCGATCCGGATTACATGAGCCCCGTGGGATTCATTGTGCCCATGGGGATTTCCTTTTTTACGCTGCAGGCTATTTCGGCGGCCTGGGATCAATACCGACAGACCATCGAAAAGCCAAAGAGCGCCTATCGGTTTGGTCTGTATCTGAGCTTCTTTCCCCAGCTTGTGGCCGGTCCGATTATTCGCGCACAGGATTTGATCGATCAATTCGAGTCGAGGCATACCTTTAATCTGGAAGATTTTCGCCTGGGCATGCAGCGCCTTACCATGGGCGTTTTCAAAAAGACCTTTATCGCCGATCAGCTGGGCCCGTACGTAGATTCGGTGTATGCAGATCCGGGGCAGTACAGCTCCGGAAGCATGTGGATTGCTGTATTCTTTCATGCGGTTCAAATTTATTGCGACTTTGCTGGATACTCCGACATTGCCATCGGCACGGCGCGCGTTTTAGGATTTAGGGTTCCGGAGAACTTTGATCGACCTTTCTTTTCTACAACGATGACCGAGTTCTGGCGTCGCTGGCACATCTCCTTTTCTAGTTGGTTGCGCGACTACATTTACATCCCTCTGGGCGGAAGCCGGGTGGGGATCTCGCGTGCGTATTTAAACGTTTTTATGGTTATGGCGATCAGCGGTTTGTGGCATGGCGCCGACTGGAACTTTATCTTCTGGGGCGCTTTGCACGGAGCATTTCTGCTTCTGGAGAAGTATCTATTTTCGTTTCCTGCAATCAAATCGCGCTACGATAAAATACCCCTCGGAATCCGTAACTTCTATACGTTCTTTGTATTTGCCATTGCCATTTTGTTTTTTCGGGCCAAACCATTGCCCGACTATGGAAGCTCGATCTCAGTCGGTTTTTATATTTTTAACAATCTATTTACCCTGAAAGAGGGCATCGCTCCCGCTTTTCCAGCAACCATCGTTGCCCTGTCTGTGGTTCTATTTGTAATCGAGGGCATACAGGTGAATCGTCCAAAATGGATCGAAGAAAATGCATTGTTTAACCATCCGGTATTTCAGATAGCTCTGTGCGGCGGCTTGTTGGGCATAGCATTTATTATTTACAGCGTTACTGTTAGCCAGCAGTTCATTTACTTTCAGTTTTAGGGTATCAGAATCGGTGAGCCAATCCGCGGGCCGGCGTCCATCGGTGCGGTGATCGGATCCGCGGGCTCGCGTCCATCGGTGCGGTGAGGGGGAGCCTGGGGGCCATTGGCATCTGCCGGGAATCCGAGGTGCAGGGATGGCCGATCCATTCCTTGGATGGGATGACCGCCATGGCAAAAACCAGGCATCAGGAAGAATAGAATGCATGCATTTCTGGCAGACATAGGTATTGCACTCATTGTGGCCAGCCTGCTCGGGTTTCTGGCTCATCGCAGCGGTCAGCCCATAATCGTAAGTTAC
>JAGRNC010000468.1 GCA_020440935.1 Leptospiraceae bacterium
TATCAGCCGCTGGCTTACTTCAAAGGAACCCGGAACCACCAGCGCTTTTACTCCCGGGGCCACGCGAAATCCACCGCGGGCCAGAGCTCTGCCTACCTGAGCCAGATCCGAATAACGTCCGTTGGTGCACGAGCCAATGAAGGCTACCTGAATGGGAGTTCCTTCTACCTTCTGTCCCGGCGCGAATCCCATAAAATCCATCGCTTCTGCCATCAATTTCTGCTGCTTGGCATTCTCATCGGTGAGTTCCGGGATGCAGTCGTGTACGGCTACCGATTGCGCCGGTGTAATGCCCCAGGTTACCATTGGCTGCACCTCCGAAGCATCGAACTCGACTACATCATCGTAATGGGCGTCCGGATCCGATGCGATGGACTTCCAGTATGCAAGGGCGCGATCCCAATCCTCTGCTCCGGGTGCGTACGGCTTTCCCTTTAAATACGCAAAAGTCGTATTGCAGGGGTTCACGTATCCGCACCGGGCGCCCATTTCTACGGCCAGATTGCACAGAGTCATTCGCTCATCCATGTTCAGGTGTCGCACAGCCTCACCTTCAAACTCGTAGGCATATCCGACTCCTGCCGCCGTTCCCAGGCGATTGAGTAAATAGAGCGCCAGATCCTTGGCATACACGCCTTCGCGTAATCGGCCGCTCACCTTTATCTGGCGCACCTTGAGTCGATGCATTACCATCGTCTGAGTGGCCAGCACATCCCGAACCTGGGTCGTTCCTATTCCAAAGGCCAGGGCGCCGAAAGCGCCATGAGTGCTTGTATGCGAATCCCCGCAGGCGATGGTCATTCCGGGTTGCGTAAGCCCTTGCTCCGGACCCGTAACATGCACAATTCCATGTTTGTTTTCTCCAGGAGCGAAATAGCTTACCTCAAATTCGCTGGTGTTTCGTTCGATGGCGGCAAGCATTGCAGAAGTCTGCTCCGGGACTCGGGCGACGGCTTGCGTTGGAATGACATGGTCTGCTGTTGCGAACGTTCTGTTCGGGTAGGCGACCCTTAGCTTATTCTCGCGCAGCATCTGAAATGCCTGCGGCGAAGTAACTTCATGGACCAGGTGCAATCCCAGAAAAATCTGATACTGGCCGGGGGCCAGCTCGCGTACAATGTGGTTATCGAACACTTTGTTATACAGGTTCTTTCCCATTTGCTCCTCCTATGCGGTTTCTAGAACTATTATAGGGGCAAACGGTGATTCTGAAAAATAATAAGAAGAAATACTAGATATAACGAATTGGCATATAATGAACCGAGTCTGGATCTATACATGCCTGTTCTGATCGGAGAAATGTCAGATCCGGGCCTTCACTCTTTTCGTTTATTGCGATTCGGCAAAATATACGATTGTTGCAGAGCATCGATGGCGCGAATCATTCCAGGTCGGCCCTTGCGCCAGCAGAAATAGAATTCGCGGCTTGCTTCCAGTTCGGGTACGGGCAGAGAAATAAGATTCTTGTTCATACAGTAATGGGACACAAATCCAATGCCCAGACCCGCTTCCACCGACCGAATCACTGCATCAACGCTACGTAGTTCCATGGCAATGACTGGTTCAAAGTTTGCGCTTTGCATTCTTGCTTCCACGGTCCGGCGAATGGCGGACTGCGGATGGAAGTAGACGAATTCATAGTCGCCTAGATCGGCCATGCGCAGTTTCTTCTGATTTGCCAGCGGATGCCGGGCGCTAACTACAGGAAGGATGCGATCCGAGATAAAATGACGGTGGTTCAAATCGGGATGGTACTCTTGATCGGTCAATATTCCGATTTCTACTTCGCCCCAGAGCACAGCATCCCGGGTAGCCCGCAAGTCGCCTTCCACTACCTGGAACGAAACATCCGGATACTTCTTTTTCATTCCCAGCAACATAGCCGGCAATATATAGGCGGCGATTGTTCCCCCGGTGGCGATGCGATAATTTCCTGTAAGCGCATCGTTGCTGCCGCGTACGGAATCGAGGGTTTCCTGCCAGAGATCTTGAAGCCGGACTGCTTTTTCTAGCAGCAAGCTGCCGGCTTCCGTCAATTCCAGGCGCCGTCCATGCCGCAAGAATAGATCGCTGCCGAGCTCCCGTTCCAGAAGTGCAATTTGTCTGGAAAGGGCGGGCTGGGTAAGCCCCAGCGCAGACGCCGCTCGTAAGAAGGAGCCTTTTCGGTGAATCTCAATAAAATAGCGAATCTGACGGAATTCCACAGTGAAAAAGTAATCCATGCCTCGTACGCGTCATCCAGATTCACAGAATACGGCTCCTGATTCAAAACCCAAAAATCGTTGACCGATCTCGCATATCCTTTCAACCTCTTGCGGCACATTGGCGAGGAATAGGAACATGAACGAATTTTTTCAGAAGAATGCAAAGCTATTGAAGTATGGCGGCATCGCATTGTTGGTCTGGGTGGTAGGCTGCATTGTGAATCCTGTGGTTCTGATCGATGCAGGCCATCGGGGCGTGGTAAAGAATTTTGGAGCGGTGAGCGCGGATGTTCTTTCGGAAGGCATCCACCTCCGAATCCCCATTGTGCAACAGGTGGAGGAGCTCAATGTGCAGGTAAAAAAGACCCGGACCAAAGCAAGCGCCGCTTCCAGGGATTTGCAGCAAGTTACATCGCTGATTACGCTGAACTGGCATCCCATACCGGATCGAATCAATACAATCTACCAGAAGATTGGCACAAGCTACGCAGAAAAGGTAATCGATCCTGCCGTGCAAG
>JAGRNC010000046.1 GCA_020440935.1 Leptospiraceae bacterium
CCTCCGAAGGATTCTTCACATCCAGGGAGTAGTGATATATTTCGCCCAACCCTGTGGCGATGGGTCCCAACCGCGGTTTTGCATCTAAGTCCACGGTCTGCAACTGCTCCGATACAAGCTGCCTGGCCCGATAAATATCGGCGCCTTCTTCAAATACAACGGTGATAGCTGAAAGACCGAACCGGGTGACCGAGCGCACTTCTTTTACGTTAGGCACGGCGCCCATGGCGCTTTCAATCGGATAGGTGATATTTGCCTCGATGGTCTCGCCATCCATGGACCCTGCTCGCGTAAGAATCTGCACCTGCACATTTGAGATATCCGGAACCGCATCAATGGCAAGCCCCCGAAAGGCCAGAATGGAACCCAGTAGTAGCAGAAAGGCTCCCAGAAAAGCAAGGCCGGGACGATAAACACTAAATCGGACAATTCGATCAAACATAAGAAACCTCAATGCCCATGTCCGGACCCGGATGCGCCAAATGCTTCGCGATAAGCGAGACGGACTATATTTGCTCTTCGATGGACAATGTCTGCGGATGCCGGTGCGTCCGGAACGCTCACTTCAAGCCTGCCATTCTCCCGGTTAAGAATCTCAACAGAATACGGACGAATCCAATTCCCGGATCGCAAATAGATTTCCCGCTCAAAACCATGACGCACGATCGAATGGGGATCGATACTTGCTCTACCTTTATCAAATCGAATCGGCTCAAATGAAATCCCGCAGGTAGAAATAGCAACATCAGAAAGCTGGATGCCTCGCTCGGGGTCGGCTCGCAGGACCGCTCGGTGCTTGCCGCGAGTACTACTGTGCTCATGGCTGTCCAATTCATGCCGCGGCAGTTGTTGGACATGTTGCGACTCTTCCTTCTGTGGCGGATCCGCACTTATCTGATCCGTTGTTCCAGGCTCGGGTGCGCTTGCAGCGCACGAGCAAGCAAAGACAGCCAGAAACAATGCTCCCAGACTCAATCCTTTCCTTCCACGGGAATGGAGTCTGAATCGGGTAGCGGCGTGGTGGTTATGGATTTTTTCGTATATTTTCATCTAGAATTCTCCCGGTAAGTGCATAGCATTTCCAGAGTGTGCGTAGCGCCTCCAGCTGTGTTCTGTGGAAGCTCTGCAGGTATTCGCCGTAGGTACGGTGATATTCGATTAATAGGGCGGGCGAAACCAGACCTCTGCGCAAATAACCCAGGATTCTGTTTCTGCGACGCGCCATTACGGCCGGCGATGGATTCTTTTGCAGAGCGCGGATCTGGAATTGATACCGTTTACGCAAACGGCGAAAAGTCTGACGGATCTTTCTTTCGGCTATGCCGCTTTTGGTTTGCGCCAGGTCCCGATGAGCGTTCGCCCGAGCTTCGCCGCCTTCGTTCTGCTGGTACAATGGAATCGTAAATTCAAAACCGATGCCCGCCTCCCATCGGCTCCGGCCCGAGTTGAGAAAACTGCCCGCCTCTTTTGCGTAGGACAGATTGGGACCGATGCGAAAGTCCGGCCAGACCTGACGTTGCTCCAATCGAAATTGCGCTGTAGCCGAACCCACCTCCTGTGCTGCGACCTGAAGCTGTAATGCATTCTCCCAGGAGCCGGGAAGTTTGGGCCATCGTGTAGGATGGGGCGCCATGATCTTATGCAATTGGTCGGCTGTTAGAGGTATTCCAAAGGATTGTTCCAGATTTAGAGCCAGGTCTTCGCGTTCTTCCTGAAGCGCCACTTTCCGTTGCTCCACCGCATCGCGAGCCATAATAAAGGATTCCAGACTTACCTGTTGATTCGCGCTCCTGGCCGGCAAACGCCCCAGGCGATAGATGGCTGCATTGAAGGCCGCCCGAGATTTTTCGAGAAAGTCCTCTTCCTCATCGATTTGTTTCAATCGATGTAAATGCAGAACGGTGTGCAGAACTACGTTCTGGCGCGTTAGCTCCAACAGTAATGCGCTGCGCCGCGCCCGGGAACGGGCTACATCGCCGCGCAGTTCTCGGCGATTCCCAAGTTCAATAATATGCCGATATTCCAGTTCCCCCGAACCGCCGTCGCCAGGATAGAGTTTGGCCGACAATGTTGGATTTGGTATTTGCTCGGCTTCTTGAATCGCTGCCTTTTGGCTCTGATACTCTCGGTACCGTATCCGGATTTCGGGATCATTCCGCAGCGCGCATTCCACCGCATCCGATGAATTCTTGAGTTCGCAGGCAGACTGCTCCGGGAGATCGCGATAAGCATGGCTGTCATGCTTACTAATTTGCTCGTCGGCCGGCGCCCCCGGACTGCGCCCGGGCAGAACATATATGAATAGTAAGATCGGACCCAGGGCCCGAATCGGTTTGTACATGATTTCCTCCTGAATCTAAATAAACTGGAAATCAAGCAAAGGGAGGAGCGCGCGTATCGTAGGTCGGCGAAGACCGAAAAGTGGGGCCCGCCACTGGTGGGGTCATTGGCAAGGATGTGAATCGATAGGGAGTGAGATCAGAGAATGCTATGGGAGCAACAAAAAGCTCCGAAGCGGACTTCTTAAAGAAAAGCGCTCCATTCTCCAGCACATGCTCGAGCAGGCTTTCCGGAACATCGGCCCGGTGATCCGCCGCAGCGCTGAGAGCTGCATGCAAATGAGCAAGACTGGTGGCGCTATGGTGGCCATGGAAGCCAAACATAGAAGAGCCACAAAAGCAAACGAAATACAACGTTAGTACTGTGGCCGATCTCCGCACAAAAAAAGCCTGCGAAGCCCATTCTCTGTAGCAAGTAAAATAAAGCTATCGCTCTTATTTTCTGCGCTAGATTCGAATCTTAGTAGTCGCGAATATTATTGTTAGCGCCGCAGGTCCAAGGCTGTTCGCCGGTGATTCCAGGGATTGGCCCCGGAACATCCGGAGCCAATCTAGCTTAATACTGGACGTGTAAGCGTTTGGGGCTGTTCTTTAGCTCAGCCCACCAGATCTTCCATGAACTGGTTCAGCAATCGCACGCCCCAGCCCGTAGCCCCTTTTGGCTGGCCGCCAGCAACGTTAGAGCGCCAGGCAGTGCCCGCAATATCAAAATGGGCCCAGGGGACTTCCCTATCCACAAACTTTGAGAGGAATCGCATGGCCGTTACAGTGCCTGCTGGACGACCGGCGATGTTGCGAGTGTCTGCAATTTCGGATTTCAGTCCATCATCGTAAATCTGCCAGTGCGGTAAACGCCAGGAACGCTCCAGCGATTTGCGGCCCGCCTCCTCGATTCGACCGGCAAGTGCATCGGAGGGACTGAGCACGCCCGTCGCTTCATGGCCCAGTGCGATGACGCATGCGCCGGTAAGGGTAGCAAAATCCATCAATATTCCCGGCTGATAATGCTTGCAGGCATAAGATAACACATCGCCCAGCACAAGTCTTCCTTCAGCATCGGTGTTCTGTACTTCTACGGTAGTTCCATTGTACGCTGTATAAACGTCGCCTGGCTTAACGGCTTTTCCGTCGGGCATGTTTTCGGCGATTCCAATCAAGGATACGACAGGAATGGGAAGCTTGCGCAAAGCGGCTACCGCGATGGCATGCACCGCAAGGCCGGCGCCGCACATATCGTACTTCATTTCATGCATTTCGGCCGGTGGTTTTAGCGAAATGCCGCCGGTGTCAAAGGTAATGCCCTTTCCCACCAGCACCAACCGACCGGAAAACTTTGCCCTGGTAGGAGTGTATTCCAGAACGATCATTCGGGGAGGCACGGCCGAACCCTTACCCACAGCCATTATGCCTCCGCATCCCATTTTCTCGAGCTGCGGCGCTTGAAAGATCTTTATCTTTAGTCCGGTATCCCGGGCCAGGCCTCGCACATACTGTTCAAAATGCGAGGGATCCATATGATTTCCCGGCAATGCTTCGATGCGGCGAGCGCCGTTGATACACCTGGCCAGAATTTCGCCACGCTTAATGGCCTCGCGGACCGCCGCGCGATCGGCACCGGCCACATGAAAGGAAACTTCGGGTTCGTTGCTAGTCGTTCTGCGCGAGTTGGTTGCTGCCGGCTTTCTGCTGCTCTTGAGCAAATCCATACTGTCGATTCCAATGCAAAGGGAACATACAGATTGGCTCACCGCCTCCTGAACATCATAAGGCCCCCTGAAATCGGGATAAGTAGGTGTATCGTCTTTTTTCGCTGCCGTTGCGCCCGTCGAAGTGCCTCTATTTAGCTGGCGAACTTCGCGGGTTGCTCGGGGGGCCAACAGCGCATCCAGTTCCGGATTTCTGTAGAGGCCGGCGAAATCGTCCATCGCCTTAACCATTTCGCCGGAGAATGCAAGTATCCATTTGCGGTTCTTACTATCTTTGAGATTTGAAGCAAACTTAAGAAGAGTGGAATGCAAGATGTCCGGATGAAAAGAGATGGCCTTGCCCATGCCGAGTAGAATCAAACCTTCACCGCTTAGATCAAGGGTGCTTCCCGCCTTGCCGGTAAATGTTCCGGATGCGAATTGCCGCTGTAGCCGTTCGCGCATTTCGGGCTTGCGCAAGAATGCAGTAATCGAATCCGCTTCGGGAGGATCCAGCACCGGAAGGATGGTCGTTGCTTTATCCGAGGAGGATTGCTCCGAGACCTGGAATTTTAGCGGATTATTTTCGAATCTAACAGTCATGATTTCGCTCCTTTGATTGCATCTAGCACTTCCCGAGTATGGCCATCGACTTTTACTTTTGGCCAGGAATGAATGATCTTTAATGAATCATCCAGAAGGAAGGTGGCCCGTTGAATTCCCATGAACTTCTTTCCGTACATGCTCTTTTCTCCCCATACTCCCAACTGGCCGCAAAGCTCGGCGGACTCGTCGGAGATTAAAGGAAAGTTAATGGATTGCTTTTCGATGAATTTTTGATGCGACGCTACGGAATCGGCGCTAACGCCCACTATGCTATAGCCCAGCTTCTCGATGTCTTTGTTATGATCGCGAAATGAACATGCCTCTTTCGTGCATCCAGGAGTGTTATCCCTGGGGTAAAAATAGAGCACCATGCCCTTCTTTCCCAGAAGGTCCTTTAATTTCTTCTTGGATCCGTCCTGCATAACGACGGTTTGATTCTTCACTTTGGTTCCAACTTCGGCAACGTTCACAGTTCTTCCTCCTCAATGGGCTTTCGCCCGGCAAATCCTTCTTCGTAGCCATGTTCAAAGGAAAGGTCTTCCTCGCCATGCTGCCAGCAATAGTAGCCTGTACCATTGTCAAAATCCACAAGCCAGGGACCTTTTACCTCTATACCCAGCTCCATGATACTCATGGCCCATCCGGCCAGGATCTGCTGGAGGCGGTTTTCCTCTTGCTCCTGAACATTCTCGGGCAATATTTCGCGGAGTTTCTTCTCTACCTCCAGGAACTGCTTGCGCGCGGCATCGGTCAGTCGCTTAACTTCCGGCAACATTTTCCGCGCTTCCGTTAGGGTCCAGATCCGGGGTTTCACGGGGTCAATGTTGCAGGAGGTAGCCAAAGGAAAAAGGAAAATAAAAATCGGTGACGCCCAGGCCATCGGCTCGCTTTCTATACCCATGTCAGAGATACATAATGTCGTTATCATCGGTAGCGGGCCTGCAGCCCATACCGCAGCAATCTATGCCGCCCGCGCCAATCTGAATCCAGTGCTTTATGAAGGATTTATGGCCGGCGGAATCGCAGCCGGCGGTCAGCTTACCACGACTACCGAAGTGGAGAACTTTCCTGGTTTTCCGGAAGGCATATCCGGACCGGAACTAATGGACAAAATGCGCGCGCAGTCCACCCGATTTGGAACCAAGATTATTACAGAGACGATTAGCAAGGTGGATTTTTCCTCCCGACCGTTTAAACTCTGGCCGGAAAGAAAGGAAGATAAGGAACCAGTATTGGCGCATACCGTCATCATTAGCACCGGAGCAACAGCCAAAACTCTGGATATTCCGGGTAAAGATAACTACTGGCAACGGGGCATCTCTGCCTGTGCTGTATGCGATGGCGCATTGCCTATTTTCCGGGATGTTCCGCTGGCCGTGATTGGCGGAGGCGATTCGGCGGCCGAAGAGGCAACCTATCTGACCAAGTACGGTTCCAAAGTTCTTGTAGTCCATCGACGCGACGAGCTACGCGCCTCGGCCATTATGGCCAAGCGATTGCTGGATAATCCTAAAGTGGAAATGGTATGGGACAGCGTCATCGAATCGGCCGATGGAGATGATAAGCAGCTCCGAAAAGTCACAGTTAAGAATGTCAAGAATGGAGAGTCTCGGTCCGTGGATGTGGGCGGATTGTTTTTTGCCATCGGGCATAAGCCAAACACCGATCCATTTGTCGGCCAGATCGAACTGGATGAAGACGGCTATATCAAGACCGTTCCGGGCACCGCGCGTACCAATGTGGATGGAGTATTCGCCGCTGGCGACGTGCAGGACAAGCGGTACCGACAGGCAATCACCGCAGCGGGGTCTGGTTGTATGGCGGCGCTGGAAGCCGAACGCTGGCTCGAAGAACACCATAGCTGAGCGGGTGTCGGGGGTCCGGAACTTCGGTTCCGGAGCGGGGCCGAACATTCCATCTGGCGAGGGTCTTCGGGAATTCCTCTGTGGATGATTGAAACTGCCAGAGTCCCCGCTCCCTAATCGCTCTATTATATAGAAGAATGTGGAAAACTATTTGACGCATGCAAGGGGCGTTCCACCTGTGGTAGTTTAGCCCTTCCCTTAGGTCTTTTTATGGCAAAAGAACCCCGAGAATTTGAAATCAGCAAACTTTTACAGATCACCCGCGCGGACAAGTATGCGACCGCGGTTGCAGCTTTTGAGGTGATCGACCAGGCCGAACGCCTGGATCTTCCCCGAAAATGGAAGAATCGAAAGCCCGCCGTTCAGGCCATGATGGCCCTTTCCGACGAGATGGTGCGCTTTGGCTTTATTGCGGACGAAGAGCGCCAGAAGCTTCGCGAGGAGCTCCAGGAAGAAGATAACGAAGTAATGGACGTGCTGACCAGCGCCGCACCAGTTACAGACGAATCCGAAGAGGATCTGGACGAAATCGGCGAAACAGAACCGGTGGACGTTCTTGGAGCCGATTCGGAAGACTCGGATGAGTCCGACGAAGACGAGGACGAAGACGAGGATGAAGACCTGGACGACGGAGATGCGGACGGGGAGGACGAGGACGACTGAAGATCTTCCCGATCTTGACCTCCCTGTAGAGTTATTCGAAAACTCCACAGGGGAAGCAAATGCCTCCCTGGGCCAACGCCCGATCCATTCCCGCCGCGCAGCAGTTACCGAAGCGCGGCGCTTTATTCAGAGTGTAATAGAATCCATCCAGAAGCAGAAGCCAGCGAAGGCGCTGATTCTGGGGCTGGGAACAGATCACGTCCTGGCAGCCCTGCTCGAACATCCCGACCTGGGGCAAATTTTACAAACCACAACCGTCGATTTATACGAACCCATAACAGCATTACGAAGTCGCACCCAGGCGAGGATTTCGGAGCCGCTCGATCCGCTTCCGGCAGGCATCCGATGGCTGATGCCCGGCCCCATGCCGCATTCGTTTCAGCTATTTGTATTTCCGTTTTATGCCCGGGCTTTCCCCGAATTACTGGAGAAATTTCAGTCCGATGTGAACCGCAACACGATTCAGACCATGTTGCGACTATGGAAGCGCAACTTCTGGCGGCGCACGCAGAATAAGGTATCCTTGCTCCAGCGTTTTGCTGATGGTCCGCTGATCTTTGTAGGCGCTTCGCCGGAATTGGAATCCCACCTGGATTGGTTGATCCAATGGAATAAGGATCGCCGCGGACTATTGATCAGTTCCGATACAGCGCTGCCCCGCCTGCTGGCGGCTGGGATCAAACCTCACTTTTATCTTTCGGTGGATGCTTCGCCGGCCACAGCCTACCATTTGCTTGCCTGTCCATTCCAGGATGTGCCTGCGCTTACCTGGAGCGGCGGACCGGGATTTTTATCCGACTTTGGCGAGGAGCATTTGTACAGGTCGGATTTTCCTCTGGAAACGGGATGGAAAGGTCAGCCTATATCCAATCCATTGGGAAATCTGGCAGGACTGGCCATCGCCCTGGCATCGTGCACCTCCAGCCGGAAGCTACTTCTGCTCGCAAGCGAAGGGGCGCGGCGCAATCTTCAAAGCCATTGCAGAAACACAGGATACGAGTATTATGCAAAGAATCGGCAAAGCCGCCTGAACGCTATGGATACTTATTTCTTTCGACTGTACGATTCGGGATACAAGAGATCCCAGGACACAATGAGCAAACAAGAAGAGCTGGCAAGCCGGCTGGGCGTGGAGATACTGCGTTTGCCGGAGTCGCTGGATCTTAACGGCATCGGCGAACAGAGCTTTGGCTTTGCATCGCTGGAGCTGCCTCAGGCTACGAACTGGCGGGACGGCAAGTAAGTG
Source organism: Leptospiraceae bacterium (assembly GCA_020440935.1). Lineage (GTDB taxonomy): Bacteria > Spirochaetota > Leptospiria > Leptospirales > Leptonemataceae > UBA3465. Next base: position 8,405 of record JAGRNC010000046.1, read on the forward strand.
GAATTTGCGCTAGAAACCGCGAGCTTTCTGCGCGAGAATCCCGGAGGATTTGCGCGATGGTTAAATGCGCTTGTCTTTACCGAAAATTTGTCGTCATTGTTATTGAGCCCAAATTTGCTGAAACATCGGGGCGGAGTTTAGTATGATCATCCCAGTAGAAGATAGATTCACAGAAGAACAGATTGCCGAAGTCACAGGTATTCTGGCCGAGTTTTCTTGCTCCTTAAGTCCAATCTACGGTGAAACACGAACGATTTATGCCATCCATGGCGATGAACGGCATGAATTGATGATCAACCGCCTGGAAGGATTGTCGTATGTTTCCAGGGTAGACACGATCCAGTCCGCGTATAAGCTAATGGACATTAAGTCCGAACTTGCAAACCATGAAATGCGAATAGGCGGAAAAACTCTGGGTCAGGACCTGATCGTTGTGGCCGGCCAATGTACCATCGATCCAAAGAATCCAAATTACTTCATCGAGACCGCCCATGCAGTAAAAGAGGCCGGGGCCGATGTGATTCGCGGGGGAATCTGGAAACCTCGCACCAGTCCCCATACGTACCAGGGCAGCAATGATGCAGTAGAGATACTCTTACGCGCCGCCGAAGAGACCGGACTTCCGGTGAACACCGAAGTGATGGACGAAGAGCAGCTCCAGATAGCTGTCGATGCAGGGGTGCCCATGATTCAGGTGGGAGCTCGAAATGCACTTAACTATTCGCTACTAAAACGGATCGGCGCCATTACTCGGGGCAAAGGAACCATGGTTCTGCTCAAACGAAGTATGCATATGGGTCCGATTAGCGAATTCATTTGCGCTGCCGAATACATTGTTGCTGCGGGCAATCCGAACGTAATGCTCTGCCCCCGGGGCACCGTACCCGGACTGGACGGCTACAGGAATCATCCCGACGAAAGCATCACCCCGCTACTCAAGCAAAAGACATGGGCTCCGGTGGTGGTGGATCCTTCCCATTCCGTGGGCCGATCGATCTATGTGCCGCATGCGGCTCTGGCTGCTCTGGCCTATGGCGCGGATGGATTATGCATTGAATGTCACGTAGATCCCAAAAATGGAATCGGCGATGATCCCAAGCAGGCTATCACTCCGAATACTCTGGCCTCGCTAATCGAAGACGGACGGGATGTATACCAGAGGACTCAAAAATATACGAAGGCCTACGCTCCGCCTGCTATGCTCAAAGCCGGAAAGTAGCCAGGGGAATTACTCACCGCCTACCCGCTTTCCAGGGAACAAACTCTACAGCGCTCGACCTCCATTCCAACCTGGCCACGGTTAGCGCGAGATAGTGGAATCATTCGACCGTTGCGGGGCACAATGTGTTTCAGCCGCCGTATCCAGGCTCCTTCTCCTAAAATATCTTCCTGCAAGACGTTCAAAATCCAACAATTTGGTTGCAATCCGTCGGTCTGCGGATGTAATACGCGGACAAAACGACCGTTACAGGGGGAGATATGGAAGAGAGTTTCTTAACCACCGTGGGGCTACCAGTAGCTCTGGGTGTAATCATGCTGGGCATGGGATTAACGTTGGTTCTGGATGACTTCAAGCGTATTGCCCGATACCCGGGGCCGGTGCTACTGGGTCTCACAAATCAAATCATTATTCTGCCGATTATTGGCTTTGCTGTGGCCCTTGGATTTGGACTACGACCGGAACATTCGGTGGGCATCATGATTCTGGCAGCATGTCCGGGAGGAGTGACCTCCAACCTGTTCTGTCATTTGTCCCGCGGAAATACAGCCCTTTCCATCACTCTGACAGCTATTTCCAGCGTGATCGCCATCCTGACCGTACCGCTTATAGTTAACTTTGGCCTCGATTACTTTATGCCCGATTCTGGCGGAGAGAACAGCGTGCAGTTACCTGTGGGAAAAACTATTGCTCAGATCTTTGTCATTACAGTGGTCCCGGTGGGGCTCGGAATGCTGTTGCGCCACTTCAAGCCAGCGCTTGCCCATAAATCAGAACGGCCGGTTCGAATACTCTCCACCATCTTCTTGATCGCAATCATAGCCGCGGTCATAATCAAAAACCGGGATACCATTGCTGATTCGTTCCTTTCTGCAGGTCCGGCCTCTCTGGCACTCAATGTAGCGAGCATGGTTATCGGCTTTTTGACGGCACGAATGCTGCTAAAAGATATTCGCATGGGAGTTTCGATTTCCATTGAATCAGGTGTACAGAACGGAACACTGGGCATCGTCATTGCCACCACGATGTTGCAGAATCCCCATATGGCTATACCGCCCGCGATCTACAGCCTGGTGATGTTTGCCACTGGATTTGCCGGCGTCTATATATTTGGCCGAATGGTGAAAAAGCACCAGCTGGAACATCCGCCCGCGGCGGCCCACTGACACCGGGGGCCAACTACGACCTGGATCTAGCATTATTGCCGGGGCTAGCTGCCCCGGTATCTGTCCGTGGTTCCCTGCTCCGTCGGAGCCAAGGACGTTCTCCGCCGTCGATGGGGCGGGATTTTCGCTGCATTCGGCGCTTCCTCCCGACAATGAGATTGAGTCTCATTTTTATTGACACGATTCGGTACGTTCCTAAAGTCTGCTCGGAGGCAGTTATGATCGAGAACCGAGACCATCATGTGCAGACTCTGTTTCGTACGGAGCTTTGCCAGCTGGACCGATGCAGTTGCGGTCAATACCATCTTTCCATTGGGCGGACAACAACCCACCTGTCGGCAGCCCAGTTCTTTCATCTGAGCCGCGGCATCGCAGCCGTGGATTGGGAAGACCAGGCCCCGGATTTTCCGGGAGGCAGAATATGAAAGTCCTTTCAGCTTGTGAAATCGGTCGGCTTACTTCCATGGATTGTGGTCATTTACGTCTTAATCTTGGGGAAGCATCTATTCAGCTCTCACGACCAGAATTGCTGGAAGTGGTTACTATGCTGCTACAGGGAGTGAAATCTCTGTCGAA
>JAGRNC010000469.1 GCA_020440935.1 Leptospiraceae bacterium
CTGCCTGCAGGACGTTCTTTGCAAACTCCAGGTAGTCGGGGCTACGGCCCAGCACCCAGTTTTGTAGAACCCTGGAGGTGATAGCAGCCAGTCGACGCCGCCGGCGCGATGGATCGTCTTTGTACTTTTCAAGTAGGGAAGCAATGGATTGATCGGAACGTGCCAACTCCAGAGCGATAGACTTCCATCGATCGGGATGGATTTCGTTCAGTCGAGCGTCAATCTGGATCGGTAGAGATGAGTCGTAACCCTCCTGAAAGGCCGCGGCGGTCTCCCGGTGCCTTCGCAGGTCTCCCAGCAATAGCGCGCGAATTTGCGATCCGTTTTCTCGCAGACGTTTCCCGAGCACAGTTGCCTGAGAAAATCCCAATTCAGAAAGCTGATCGTAATCGCCGCCGCCGGCATTGGCCTGACCGTGTCGCACCAGGTGTATCTTCAAAAGTACCACCCCAATGTGCGCAAATGTTCGGTGTCGATTAAACCCAAAAGCCAGCCAGTGAAGTATCTGGGCCATGCACTTTTCCGAGCATACGCCGAGCGCATGCAAAAGAACTCAATTTGGAAGCTCCGCAAAGTCATTCGGTTTGAAATCTAGGATTCGAAACGCTAAGGTTTTCTACCAGCGTTTGCTTTACATGGGCCCAGATCTGACTTTCTGGATCCATGGTCTTTTCTTTGCGAATCTTTTCGGCGAGTTTCGCATTCAATATAGAAATACGGTCGCGAATTTCATGTAATGTAGCGGTGTCTTCCAATCCAGGTTCATCCAGGATCTGGTGTAACCTTCCAAGCTCGCTGCGAAGTAAGTCCTCTTCTTCGCGAAATTGCCGCGATACCACTCCCAGCATGTTCCAGCTAACTAACGATTTGTAAGCAAGCTCATCGTTTTCCTTTACCGCGGGCATGACTTCTTTAAGTAGAAATTCTGCGATCGCATCGCAAAGGTCGGAAGCTTCGGGTCTATACTGCATCAGGATTCTCCAATTATGATTCGGTTCGGTTCTGGTATTCGCGCTTTCATTTGTTGCATTGCTCAATGAGGCGCAGCATCTCGAATTCCATCTCGCCAACGCGCCGGCCAATGGAGGCAAGCTCAATGCCTTTGGTCTTGCCGCTCAAATGACGCTCCGCCTGTTCAGCGGCGCCCACGGCCCAACGAAGGTTACCCATTACCTCCCAGTAGACTACCAGGAACGGATCTACTGGAATTCCGGAAGCTTTCTCGTAGGCTGCATAGAAGTCCTCGCGAGGAGCAATTCCTCCCGCTTCCAGGTTTAGCTTTCCAAATCGCCAGTCTCGCATGCAGAGCCAGCTAATGTCTTCGTGCCGATCGCCAAAATGAGCAAACTCCCAGTCCAGGATACCGTGCAATCCGTCCGGACCTACCATGAAGTTTCCAGTCCGGAAATCTCCGTGCACGAGCACCAACTGATCCGTAGGACGAGCGTTCTTTTCCAACCAGTTCACTGCCAATTCCATGGCAGGGTGAGCCTCGGCCAGGCTCTTGATTTCGGATCGCATCTCATGCACCGCTTCGATGGCAGGGTCTTTCTCTGGAGATCGCAAGAAATCGAGCTCTTTTGCCCCGGGCTGCACCGAATGGATGCGCGCCAGGTTCTCCGCCAGCTTTTCCGGAAGAGTCTTCCTTACATCTTTCAGGGAGTTATCTTTGACTATGTAGCGTCCGGTGGCCTTGCCCGGAATCCATTCCATGAGCGAGAACGATTTTCCGAGAATTGCCTCATCCATTTCATAAAAGAATGGTTCCGGGGTTTTGCACCCGGCGTCGAATGCCGCTCTGGATACAACAAATTCTTGTTCTCGATTTAGACTGGCCAATAAGGAGCTTCCGCGATCCGAGCGTAGCACCAGTCTATGCGAACCTTTCCGGGGCCCATCTTGCACATCCAATTCTAGGAGACTATTCTCCTGGCATGCCCCGCCGGTCAGAGGTATTACATCGTATATTTTTACATTTGCCTGGAATCGGTCTTTCAACCAGGGTTCCAGAGCTCGTTTCAACTCTTCAACTGTCATTGTATGGGGTATTTCCTTTAAATTAGATCGCACCATTGCCCCGGATCGCTGTCAAGTGAAGGTCGGAGCAATGAGTTGATTTTGGAGTCGCACCTTAGAAAATCGTCCATGCATCGACTGGCTGTTCTTCTGGCCGCGCTTACAGGAATACTTTGCGCAAAGAACGTCACGAATCCGTATCAATCCTGTCCCCTGGAAAAGATGCAGTTTGCTTCCGAGGGCAGTTTTTACGTATGGAATACCACCGGCCCCCTTCCTGGCGCTGCGGCGCTTTCCCGTTTTTCTGCGCAACGGATCTATGTGCGCTACTTTGATGTGGTTAACGGCGAAGGTCCCGAGCCAGCCGGGATACGACACGATGTTACCACCGATATCGAAGTTGTTCCCGTTATTTACATAACTGTGCCTGCGCTGGAAGGGCTTTCCGAGGTACAGATATCATCGCTGGCACAAAACATCGTGCGGCTGATTGGAAAGATTGGTTTTTCGGGAAATGAGATCCAGCTGGACTGCGACTGGAACGCAGGAACTAAGATCGCCTTCTTTTCTTTGATTCAGAAGCTGCGCGAACTGAGCTCCAGGAAATGGGGACGGCCCATTCAAATTAGCGCCACCATCCGTTTGCACCAGCTGAAGTACGTTCGATCTACCGGTATTCCTCCTGCGGACCGAGG
>JAGRNC010000470.1 GCA_020440935.1 Leptospiraceae bacterium
CATTGCACGTGCTCGGTCGGATCGCGGTTTTCCTCTATCGGAAAAACGATTAGAGTCATTTCGGCTGCCTCTTCGCCGACCGGAGATGTGCTACCTTTTCGCATGTCTCGAAAAGTAACACGAAGAAGATTTCAGCACGAACGATCCCATTATCCAGAAAAATCGGCCTATTTTTCGGCCTATGTATTCTATGTCCGCCGGTTGCTAGAAGGGCTTCCTCTGGATAATGCAATGATATCTATCGTTCTGGATTTGTTCCCTGTGGCGGAAATAGAACGCCTGCAATCGGAACTCCAAGCAACGTTTCCAGAAATTCTCGATGAAGAATTTATGCCGCGCTACCGGGAAGAACTGGGCGATGTGATCAAACAATTACAGGGAACCGAGCGCAGAAGCCAGTTGCACGCTTTATTCCAGGATTACCTCCGACGTCTCGATCCAAATCCCAGGAAAGGGCATCGCAGGCTACCCGCCGACATCGAGTATAAGATCCAGCAAACCTGTAAACTGATGGGTTTGGATCAATTTGGCGAACGATTGGTGCATGCATTGTTCTGTATGCAGTTAGAACTGTTCGAAAAAATCTTTAATACCGAGGATTGGCTGGAGTGCGTCGAAATGATTTCGGTCTTTTCGGGACTGGAAAGAGGGGCGATTAACAAGCTGCTCGGCCGGAAATCTCCGCTAACTACATTCCAGATCATAGAAAGGCGCCCGCGATACAACACTCCGGTAGGTATCCAAGATGAATTTGTATCTTTTTTGCAGACGCCCGACGAGAAGCCAAGCTGGGATTTACTTCTGGAGGAAGACAGGGGCGAAGTTTACGACCTGGACACCTTTCCCCTCCGATCAGGCGAGCGGGATGTTCTCATTTCGCTGCTTCGTTACGGAAAACCTTCGCAAGTCCTTTTGCACGGCGCTGCAGGGTCCGGCAAAACCGAGCTTGTTCGTGCGGTGAGTCGCGCCACAGGCAAGCCTTTGATCTTTATTCGACCATCCCCGGAAGGGGCCCTTCTTGAACGCCGGTTTTCCGTCGAACGGGCCGTTCAACTCCACGGAAAAAAGGCAATCCTCTGCGTGGACGATGCGGACAATTTGCTAAATATAAACGAGGATGGGTTCTTTGCCCTTTTCCGTGCGGGACATCTGCGCCAGGAAAACCACGAGGCAGCATGGCTGAACCTGTTTCTTGAGCGAAACCCGGCCACCATTGTCTGGATTACCAATCGAGATGGGTCTATTCCAGAATCGGTGCGCCGCCGCTTCCATTACAGTTTACACTTCCTTCCGCTCTCAGCGCGCGAACGGCAACGACTCTGGAACCATATCCTCAAAAACCATCCGTTGAAGGCTCAATTCGACGAGTCTTACCTGCGCCAGCTCGCATTCCAGTTTCCGGTCAATGCGGCCGGCATTCAAGAAAGCCTTCGTTCCATTCAGGGACTTCGCAAGAAATTATCTCGCGAAGCATTGCGAAACCATCTGGAAGAATTGCTGGCGGCGCGAACTCGCATACTTACCGGTCGCCGGCCCTCGGGACCAAAGCGAAACCACGGACCCCATCGATCGGATCTCTTGCGCACCGATGTGGATCCGAAGATTCTTGCAAAAGAAGTCCAATGCCATCTACTCCAGGATGCGCCAGCAAGCGGATTGCATTTGCTGTTTTACGGGCCGCCGGGAACAGGAAAGAGCCAGCTAATCCGAAAAATCGCCGAAGGCCTGGGGCGCGAGATCCAGATCGAGCGGGCTTCCTCGCTTCTGGATCCGTACGTGGGCGGTACCGAGCAAAACATTCGCGCTGCCTTCGAACGGGCCGAGCGGGGCGATCGCATACTGTTAATCGATGAGGCGGATACATTCCTTCTTGATCGGTCCGGGGCGCATCGCAGTTGGGAGTCCAGCATGGTAAACGAAATTCTGGATGCCATGGAAAACTTCAGCGGAGTGGTTGTGGCCACCACCAATCGCCTGGACTTCCTGGATCCGGCCGCGCTCCGTCGTTTTCGCCGAAAAATCCACTTCAAGCCTCTCGATGGTATGGGCGCTGCTGCCATGCTTGAGACTTATGTCGCGCATTACTTTGGTCGGCCCGGGCTGCATCGGTTTGCCACCGATCTGGAACGAATAGGTGCAGTCGACGGGCTCACTCCCGGGGATTTTCGCGTAGTATTTGCAAACCTCGGCTCCATGGAAGCCAGCGCTGTCCATCCGGGCGCCATCGTAGCTGAACTGCAAAAGGAGCGTTCGTTTCGTGCGGGCGGCGGCGCCGGTCGGATCGGTTTTCGGCAGGAAAAATAGATTCGAGTCAGTTCTACTGACTCTAAGTCCGAGTTGCTCATGCTAGTATAGGTTATGATCGTTCTTGCGGCGGAAATTTGCGGACAGCGCGTGACTAATTTATCGGACCGGCCCATACTGGAAATGCAGGCTCATTTAGGCCGGGCCATTCTCGATCATGGCGATGAACTCGTTATACTTGCGGCCGGCGAAAGTCGTCGACTGCTGGGCGCAGTTCTACCTGAAGATTGTTTTTTGGAGTTTGCAGCCAGCGATATCTGGATTCGGGATTATGCGCCCATCGTAGGAAGACAGAGTTGCTCTTTTATGTATCTTCCCATACACAATTCCAGGAGGACCGGGCGATCCGCGCGCATCGCACAAGAGTCCAGACAACCCAGCGCCGACTTTCGGACTTTTCTAT
>JAGRNC010000471.1 GCA_020440935.1 Leptospiraceae bacterium
GTTGCCGGTTCTTCTGGACTGCTGTCCTTTGAGTCCGCAGTCTGGCATCCAGAAAATAGAAGTAGCACCGGAAGCGAGAGAGATGCTATGAAAATCTTGGGTTTCATCATATATTATCCGTTACACTTACTGGGCTCGAATTCTAGCCCTTATTGTCCATCCAAAAAACCGCCACAAAATCGCCTGTGGCCCCGATCCGTCGCCCGAATATGCTTCACTGCTATTCTTATGTTCAGCGTCAACCCCATACAGTGGACAGCAGAAACATCCGACGCAACTTTGTGGGCAACTTTTCCATACCCCCATGGGGTATCAACTGAAATACAGCGAAACCGCTCATTATTTCTGGCTCCGGTGCTGGATGCGGTTAGCGTAGCAAGACAGGCCGGCAGGGACGAAGAGCGGATCTTTGAATTCACAAATCAAAAAATGGCCGCTATGAACGGCCAATTATGCAATAAGGTAACGTTATTGGAGAAAGAAAGCAACGAAAGATTCCAAATTCTACGCGCAATGGCCCATTGGAAACAAAAGGAAATGGCCTTTAAACTTCCGGACTTTGAGGAAGAGCGAGATTTGTACTTCCAGCTCAGAAAAGAAAGGGATGAGGCCCTGCAAATCGCCTGGAATGCTTTCTTCGACTGGCAAAAAGTACAGTGCGATCAGGAATCGGGATGGTTTTCCAATCCCCAGGAGCAGGCCAAAGACCAGTGGACCCTTGCCATGAAGGGTATGAGTCATCGCACGCTGGCCATGCGTTTGTCTTATTTGCGTTACCTCAGCCGATTGACCCTGGAGCAGCGGCGTCTTCTTCTACAATAGGAGGCAGAGATTTTAAATCCCATAGCCGAAAATTCGCCGATAATCGAACCATGAGAGGTCTGCGTACGCATCCGGCTATTATTGCCCTTGTAGCTATACTATTGACCCTTCCGGCATTCGCCCTGGAGCGGAGTCTTGAAGGTTGGCAGCTCCAGGGATTGCAGCCCTCCGGCGATGGTAGCGGAAGCTTGCAGATTTCTTCCAGCCGCTCCCGGCCCTCCACAGATTTTCTTTTTCTTGGATTCGATCAGGATACTCCGGCTTTCCTGAGGGATCTATCCGGCAATTTTCGCATTCGACGATCTCAGTATGTACGCGTACCGGAAGCGAAAGGCGGCGATGCCTCTGCGCTGTTTAATAGAAGAGAAAGCTCGGTCTCTATGGACAGCCCTCCGGAACTGTGGCCTGGATCGGGACCTCTGGAGTCTTTTCAGATTTCGTTCTTTTTTCGTCCGGCCCATCTTTACCGTCGAAATGAACTGTTCAGCCGGATAGGCTATCTGGATGGTCAGAAGCGCGGTATTGAAATCGTTATTCAGGATGGTTTCCTCCATGTGGAGCTGCACAATTTGTTTTCAGACTTGCAGCGAAACCTTCACAGCTATGCGCTCCATTCGGCCGATCGAATTGTGCTGAATCAGTGGTATCTGGTGCTATTTCGCTACGATGCATCCTCGGGCCGAATTGCTCTTTTTCTGAACGGACGCGAGCAGCAAATCGACTATGCCGAGGAGAATGGCCAGGTACTGCCCGCAGTGAACGATGAGATGGATCGTTCGCCTATCCAGATTGCAGGGCATTATTCGGGCTGGATGGATGAGTTTCGTATTTCCAGGCTTGATGCTACGCCGGACACGGCGGCCTTTGATCGAGCAAAGTATGATCCCAAAAGCGGGCGCATTTATCAAGACCGCTCCATCGGTCTTTCTCCGGTGCAGAAGTATACCCAGCCCATAGCCCGGCTGAAGCTACAGTACGCCGGAAACGAGCCTGCCGGTAGTATGCTTCAAGTGCAATATCGTTTGTCCAACCAGCCATTTTCGCAGAATACTTCGGAGTATTCCCTTCCCTGGAAAACCATGCATTCCAGAAATCAGGAAATCGCCTGGAACGATCCAGCCTATATTCAATGGAAAGTTACCATGCAGCCCGATCCTTCCGGAAGCATTAGTCCAACACTGAACGATCTGAAAGTGGATGTGCGACCGGTGCGCGTTCCGGCACGGCCCACCGGAGTGCGAATCATACCCGAACTTTCCACGGATCATTCCTTATGCATCGAATGGAACCGAAACTCTGAAACGGAAGTGGAAAAAAAGGGCGGCTATCGAATCCATCTGGGGGCCCATTCGGGTCGCTACGTTGCCATTGTTCGCTATACGGCCGAACAGAAGATGCTCCGGGCCGCAAACCTGGACTTCCCATTAACCAGGAAGGAAACGATTCAACAAAAAGTGGAGCCGGCTACCATCGCGCGCCTTAAGCGCAAGAAAATCCGACTGATCCTGGACCGATCCCTTCTGGAAAACAATCGTCGTTGGCTCAATCGCCGCGAGGCATACCCGTATCTGGAATCGGGGCGCACCTTCTTTGTAGGGGTCTCCGCTTATGTGCATCCGGATGCGCCCTCCGAGATTTCGAACGAGGCCCTGCTACTGCTCCCAAATCCTTGAAAAATCGGTTTGCCCGATATGCAATAGGTTCCAATTTCGGGGCATGTCCTCGCAACAAGCTCGTAAACTGGAAACGGCAAAAGCCACCGATCAAAGCGTACGATTCGTGACTGCGGCCTCGTTATTCGACGGCCACGATGCTTCCATAAATATGTTCCGTCGGATGCTACAATCCGCTGGCGCCGAAGTGATGCATCTGGGTCA
>JAGRNC010000472.1 GCA_020440935.1 Leptospiraceae bacterium
CATCGGAAAAGGCCTTTGACGATCTGGCTCGCCTGGCCGCCTACATCTGCGACGTCCCTATTAGCCAGGTGACGCTGGTAGATGCAAAAAGGCAATGGTTCAAGGCAAGCATTGGCCTGGACGAAACCGAGACTCCCCGTCGGGTATCCTTTTGCGCCCATGCCATCAATCGTCCCGAGGTGATGGTAGTAGAAGATGCACGATCCGACGAACGCTTCTTTGACAATCCGCTGGTAACCGGGCCGCCGTATATTCGATTCTATGCCGGCGCTCCCCTCAAGACTAGCGATGGTTATGCGCTGGGCACTCTATGTGTAATCGATCAAAAGCCCCGCACGCTTTCCGAGCAGCAGAAGGAACTTCTGGCAAACATGGCCGATCAGGTCATGGATCAAATACGGCTCCGTAAGATCTTGAGCCAGGAGGAACAATCCAGGAAGCAATGGCAGTCTCTGAGCGGAATGCAAAAGGCAATCCTGGATAGCGCTAATTTTACAATCATCTCTGCTGACACAGAAGGCATTATTCAAACATTCAACTACGGCGCGGAAAGGATGCTGGGCTACAGCGCCAATGAGATTGTAGGCAAAACCGATCCGTCCATTTTCCACGATGCTTCCGAAGTTGTACGCAACGCCATCGAACTTACGGCCGAACTTGGAACGACCGTGGTGCCGGGCTTCGAATCCTTTGTAGCAAAATGCCGGCAAACTCTGGAACCCGATGAGCGCGAATGGACGTACATTCGTAAAGATGGTAGTCGGTTTCCCGTGTTGCTTTCGATTACTCCGCTGGTAAAGGACGATGTAATCACCGGATTTCTGGGTGTCGGTCGAGATATATCAGAGACCAAACGTTTGCAGGCAGAATCCAGGGAAATGTCCGAAGAGATCATGCGAACGAACAAGCTACTGGAAGCCGAGCTGGAGGAGGCCTCCATCCGTTACAAACATCTAGTTGAGGGCGCGCCGGAAATGGTGTTTTCCATGGAACTGGACGGAACCATTCGGTCCATGAACCAGAAGGTTCGCAGCCTACTGGGCTACCGTCCGGAAGACGTGGTGGGCAAGAGCATTGTAGATTTTCTAGCCTCCGACGGAACCAGCCTGGGCTTTGAGTCCACCATGCTTCTAGAACGATTGGATGGACTGCAAAAGGGAAAAAGCCGCCTGGATTTGCGTCTTGCATTTGCCACCCGCGGAGGCTCCCGTCTGGAACTGGATATGACCCTGGATTACGTCAATCTGGGTTTTCCGATGATTTTTGGTCGGGCCGCTCCTGCGGTGCAGGACGTATTGAGCCAGTATATCGTCGCAGAGGCGCGGCATTTTGAAATTGGGAATGACCCGCAGCTTGTGGATCCCGTAAGTCAGAGCATCACCGAAGTTGCGGGTAAGGGATTATCCGAAGATGAAAGAATGGGTATTACGCTCGGAATTCGCGAAGTCCTGATGAATGCCATTGAGCATGGAAATCTAGGAATCTCCTTTGAAGAGAAAAGCCGAGCGCTGGAAGAGGATCGATTCTTCGATTTAATTCGAGAACGAATGAACGATGCTTCCGTGCGCCAACGCAAGGTAACCATCGACTATAAATTTAGCCCCGAAGAATTGAACGTATGCGTGGAGGACGACGGGGAAGGATTCGATTCTAATGCAATGTTGAACCGAGACATCCACGACGAGAAGGAAAGAAAGCGAATGCATGGTCGCGGAATCAGAATTACTCGCGCCCTTTTCGATGAAATTGTGTACTCGGAAAAGGGCAACCGTGTAAACCTGCGAAAAGCGCTGGGAGAAAGAAAAAGCGCCTAAGAGCACCAGGCCGATGCTGTGGCCCGCCTACAGGGCAAGTTAATGCTGGAGCACCGGCGATTAGCCGGCTTCTTCGTAAATCGACAGAAGATTCGTCGCTAATGGCGAAATCCTTCGATTTCTTTCTTAATCTTGTAGTATTCCAGCAGGACTTCTTCGAATTCCAGACGGTCCAGAACCAGGTCGAAATACCGATTTGCCTTCAGAGGGTCACCCTTTCTAAGCAGAAGCCCTGCACGGTATGCAGATTCATAAACAAAACACGATTGCGTAACAATGTACGGGTCATAGCGAAAGGGCGAATCCTGTTTTGCCACAATAGACTCATAGATGCGCAACGCGCCGGCAGGATCTGATTTCTCCTGAGCCAGGGCTTTCTCATATAGAATGCCGCTGGATTTGCGCTCGGAGCCCGCATCCCTGGCATAGAGAGCCTGCAAATCGCTGACCGAAGGGGCCGGATGTTTGCCGTAGGATTGTGCCTGCAATGAGCGACCGTTTGGATAGTTAATGGACACACTCACTTTGGCGAAGCCATCAGTCCGAAGTCTGGACATGAGAGAGCTCACCTGCAATGCCTGCTGCGGAGTAAACGGATTTGCGCTTGTTCCCGAAATGCGAATGGTAGCTAACCCTAACTGGGCAATTCCGCTTTTGTAATCTCGAATGACTTCTAGATCTCTGCCATTGACTACCAGAGTCCCTTTTTTCGAAAGATTGATTCGTAAGCCACCAGACAGACCGCTCAATGGAGTCTGGCTTTGAATGCTTTCTTTTACCTGACTGGACCACAGAGCGAGTAAGTAATCCTCGTATCGGACCTCATCGGTACGGTAGTTGTAGTTTAGCCGAAAGTTCACGGCGGGGTTGCGCTCAGGAGCCAG
>JAGRNC010000473.1 GCA_020440935.1 Leptospiraceae bacterium
CTGCGGGTATTTTCTTTTCGTAAAGAATGGATCTTTCGTTAAAAAGATCGCGCAGGATCAAATCCAGAAGTTCGGCGCGCTGGGTGAGTCCGCGCTCCAGCGGAGCCCAGTCGTCGCTGGGGATCACTACCGGGATCAAATCCAAAGGCCAGATTCGATTCTCTCCGGATGGACTGCCGTAAATGCTGTAGGTAACTCCGTTTTCTTTTAGTAGTCGGTAGGCTTCCTGTTGTCGGCTGGCAAGCCGATCGGGTCCCAGGCTATCCAGGCTGGAGATCAAAAACTCATAGTGCGGGCGCATAACCCCATGGCTGTCCATGAGCTCGTCATGGATGCCGGGTATGGGCGCATATCCCGTACTCAGTTGCGATTGCAGCGTTTCCATCTCGCTAGTGGTCAGTGAAAGAGGGATGCAGTACCTCTGCCAGCCTTAAATCCAGGGTGCAGGGGAACTCCGGGTTGGAGAACGCAATGGGTGGTGTGTTCTCTTTGGGGCAGTAGTCGCCGGAAAATCGACTGATACGACGGCTCTCCGCTTCCAGAGCATTCACCGGCAGAGTATCGTAGGAGCGGCCACCCGGATGCGAGATATGATAGCTACAACCCGCCACATATTTTTCATTGAATGTGTCAAACAATGAGAATAGCAGCGGGCTGTGTGCCTTGATGTGCGGATGCATGGTAGAAGCGGGATTCCAGGCCTTGAACCGTACACCTCCAATGGCTCGATCGGATGCCACCTGCTGCATGGGTACCTCGAATCCGTTGCAGCTGATTCTGTATCGTCCGGCTACGTCCCCCATAAGCTCAATCTGCATTCTTTCCACGGCCGAATCAACGGCCCTGGAAGTGGTGCCTGCTACGGCTTCTTCGCCCAGTACGTTCCAGGGCTCAAGCGCCATCCGCAGCTGTAGTTTGACTCCGCCGTATTCTACCTCTCCGTAGAGCGGGAATCGGAATTCAAAGAAAGGCTCAAATAGATCCATCGAAAAATCAAAGCCTTCGGCGGTTACGTCATCCAGAACCTCCTGTAGATCCTGGCGAATGTAATAGGGCAGCATAAATCGATCGCGCAGATCGATGCCCCAGCGCACCAGTTCGGGCGACGGAGGGTCTGTACGCATCATGCACAGTATGGCCAGAATGAGTCCCTGTTGCACGCAGCTCATCTTCCAGTGCGGCGGCATTTCAAAGGCGCGCATTTCCAGCAATCCACGGCGACCGCCCAAAGAACCCGGATCAAACAGTTTATCGATACAGAATTCGGCGCGATGGGTATTTCCGGTGAGGTCCACCAGGTGGTGGCGCAATAGCCGGTCGATCATGTACGGCCGGAGCTCGGAATCCTTTTCGTCCAGGCCGTACAGTTCCTGTAATGCAATTTCCAGATCGTACAGAGTGTCGATTCGCGCTTCGTCCACACGGGGCGCCTGGCTGGTGGGACCAATGAATAGTCCGCTAAACAGATAGCTCAAGGCCGGATGTCGCTGCCAGTATACAAGCAGGGCAGGGAGCAGCCCCGGGAATCGTAAGAATGGGCTTTCCAGAGTGCGATTCGCGCCCAGGGTAACATGGTTGCCGCCGCCGGTGGCTGCAGGGCGGCCGTCGATTAAGAACTTCTGGGTAGTTAGTCCCACATCCTTTGCGGCGCGATACAGAGTCTCTGTGATATTGCAGGCCTCGGCCAGGCTTCTGGAAGGTTGCAGGTTTACTTCGATTACCCCTGGATCGGGAGTAATGGAAAGATGCTGTAAGGCCGGGTGGGCCGGAGGCGGATGGCCCTCCCATTCGAACTCTACATCCAATTCCTCCAGACATGCTTCCAGATGCGCAATCAAGGATAGCTGTGATTCGACGGAGGAGGGCGGCGGCAAAAATACGTACAGAGTCTTGTTTCGGACCTCGGCAACCAGGGCAACATGCAATGGATCTCTGCCCGCATCGTCTTTTAAAGTGTATTTGCCGCGATAGCTTCGCAATGAATCGGGATCGGGAAGATTTGCTGTGAGCTCGGTGGGATCTTCCATATGCACACTTCGCATTCCGGAACCCAGGGAGCCGAGGGGCAGCCTCAGTCCAGCCGGAGAATCTCCAGCAAATAAGAAGATCCGACTCCGCCGGGTTTTCCACAGCGAAGAAGACCATCGCTTGAACATTGGCTCATAGGCGATGGGAAGAACGGCCGCAGTCGAAATGGACAGATCCTTTTCCAGAAGTCGTAGCGCTCGATTACGTTCCAGGGAGGAAAAGTCTTCCAGTTCGGTGTACTCTTTCAAATCTTCCGGAAGGCCCGATTCCGTGCGAAGAAGGGCCAGTGGATCTTCGTATAGATCCTGTGCAAACTCCTGGTCCAGTCCCAATCGCTTGCAGAGCGCGGATAGGAGGTTCATGGCATCGGATGGTTCGGCCGGTCGGCCCTTCTCCGGCCTACTCAGCGCCAGCGGATGTCCATCGGTACGCCATACAGAATAGTAGGCCCATCGCGGCAATGGCTCGCCCGGATACCATTTGCCCTGACCGGATAAATAGAATGGTCCATTGAGGCCAAATTGTTCGCTCAGAAGATCGCGGAGCTGGAGCGCATAGCGACGCTTTTCTTTGTCTCCGCCCGGCGCCATGGCGGCATAGTTCCACTCGGCCCCTTCCAGGTTTTCATCGGAAACAAAGGTGGGTTCGCCGCCCATGGTCAG
>JAGRNC010000474.1 GCA_020440935.1 Leptospiraceae bacterium
ATACAGGGGAACAAAATGCAGATATCTATCTTCCCCAAATCCCTGATAGTAAAGCGGAAGCGCAAAGAATCGGGTAGCGGAGTCATCCTTTTTGGCCCAATCGAATAGAAGCGCCACGTTATAATGGTCTTCGTAGGATTTGGTCTCTTCTGGATTTTCGACCGGTATTTGAATCGGTCGTCTATAAGCGGGCATCTCTTCGGGTCCGGTGACGACTTCGCTCTGGGGGTTTATGCGACCGGATTCCGGATATACAGGAGTGGTATTGTCGTTTTGCGGCTCGGGTTGCGCAGTTACCGAGGATGCCAGTTCGGTTCGCGAATGGTAGTATGGCGGAATAAACGTGGTGGTTCCCGAATCGTCCGCATCCCAGTAGAATACAGTTAGCAGGTTCCTTCGCGTGGAGGTAGGCGTCTTCTTGCTGGCATAGATAATCGGAATAATGGGAAAACCGGTAATCTCTTCGTCCCCATCCTGGCTGTAATAATGAACCAGGCTAAAATTTGTAGTTCCCGATTCATCTTTGCTGCTGAACCAGAGAGGCGGTATATGAAAGTATCCATTCTCTGAAGTATCCTCAAGGTAGAGCGGGAACCAACGGACTTCATGATCCGGGTAATTCGAGAATCGATACAGCGGCGATATATAGTGGCTTTCTGTGTCGTTGGACGTGGAATAGAATAGCGTCAGAATGGACGTTGTTTGTTCGGTGGGCGACTCCGAATGCGCGTACAATAGTGGAATGATAGGAAAACCAAAGAATGACGACTTATCTTCCTCATCGTAGCCATAGTAATGCAGCGGACTGAAATTGTTGTGTCCATTGGTACTGCGATTGCTGAACCACAGCGGCGGAATATGAAGATAGCCATCTTTCGAGGTGTCTTCGAAATAAAAGGGAAGCCATCGAACACTGTGATCTTCGTAGTTCGAAATACGATAGAGCGGAGAGACGTACGATTTTTCGCCGGGCTCATCCGAAGAATGAAAAATGGTTAAGAAGTTACTACTGCTTTCTTCCGGAGTCTCGGTATGCGCGTACAGAATGGGAATGAGAGGAAAGCCGAACGTAGAGCGTTTTTCGTCTTCTTTGTAGCTGTAGTAATGCAGCAGGCTGAAGTTATTAAATCCATTCCAGTCCCGGTTACTGAACCAGAGCGGGGGTATGTGCAAATAGCCATCTTCTGCCGTATCCTGAAAATAAAACGGAAGCCAGCGAATGTCATGATGTTCGTCGGATTCGAATCGGTACAACGGCGAGATATAGGCCGTTTCCGTGTCACTACTATAAGAATAGAACAGAGTGGCCCAGTTGGTGCTTTCGTACTCCGGGGTTGTGCGATTAGCATAAAGAAATGGAAGCACAGGAAATCCGGTGCGACTGGTATGGCCCGCGGAATTATCCTCCGAGCTACGGTAGTGCAGCGGGGAGAAATGCCAGGCTTCGCTCCAGGTTCCGTTGACCGAGCTAGCGTCGTGATAGTCTTTCGAGGAGTAATATAGGCCGGGTAGCAGCAGCGAAATTGTATCGGCCTTGCTACTGGTTGTGCCCTCATAAAGGTAGAGCGGAATCAGATAGCTGTAGCTGTAACCTCGGCTCGGATTTGAGCCTCCATAGTAGAGCGGAAAAAATGCATGGTCATAATCGCGATCGGAACTGGGGCCTTCCTGCGACCGGTAAAACAAGAAACCGTATAAGTCCCAATTCTCATCGGTGTCATGGTGCTGCCTGGATATCCAGAATGTTGAATTGATCCGCGTTTCGTCTCGATCGTACCTTTTGTGATAAAAAAGGCCTGGTAACGGCATGATGAAAAAAGAACTCCGCTCGTCGATCTTGCTCTTGAGGTTGTAGAAGAACGGAAATAGTCGATAGGATTCAAATCGAGGATAATTGGTGTGCTTGTATAAAAAGAAGATTTCCTGCGCCTGATGCCCTTCCCAGTCCTCGATCACGAGGATAAGCGCATCGGTCTTAATCTTTCGGTTTTTCTCCGAGCCATAATATTTTTGCGGCTCCGGATGCAGGTCGGACCAATCCTCCCTGGCCTGTATTGGAGAAACGATTGCGGTCAGAACCGCGGTGCATAGAATGTAAATCAATCCCCTCATGGAATCAGCGGAAAACAAACCTTCCTTCCGAGCTACCGACGCCGACCGGCCTCGATTGGACGGATTGAGCAATCGATTGGTTTTTCTGATTTCCATGGATCATGCTTTGCGGGAAGACCTCTCTGACCAGCTGGCCAATTACGGATTTGAGATGCTCTCCTTTCCGGATTTGGAGGCTGCTCGGCTAACCATGCAGGCAAAGGTCCCTCTGGCTATGATCGCCGATCTTTCCGAGGCTCATGATGAAAATCCAATGACCCTTGCGGAACTCAAGCTATTTCGTGACAAAGCTGTTCCAGTTTTGATACTTTCTGATGAAGATAGTTTTCAATCTCGATTGCAGGCCGTTCGGTTCGGTGGAGACTTCTATTTCCGTAAACCACTGGACCTTTTTACTATTGTAGAGGCCCTGGATCATCTTACCGACTCTTTACTGCCCGATCCGTACAGGGTCCTCGTAGTCCATGGTCCGGCCACAGGAAATCCTGCGGTGGCGGCCCTGGATGAATCGGAGGATGTGCTGATCCATCGGATTCATTCTCCGGATCAGATTTTTGATGCACTTCTGCAATTTGAC
>JAGRNC010000475.1 GCA_020440935.1 Leptospiraceae bacterium
GAGTTGATCCACTGTCTGATCCGGATGAGCGATAATAAAATCGGCATATCCTGCCTGAAATGGCTCCAGGGAGGCCTGTTTGAGGTATGCGGAAGGGTTCGTGGACTCCCGCAGTCCCCGTCGAAGCGCTGCATTCAAATATTCGCGTTTCCAGTTGCCGCTAACGGGGCTTTCCTCCAGGCGGGAAAAATCCAGACCAATGCTCTCCGTTTCCGGATCGTAATGACTGACGTAGCGCAACTCCTCCGGACGTCGGTTGCTGTCCAGAAGCACTGTTTCTGCCTTCTGATAATAGATCTTGTCGAAATCTTTCTCTTTTTCCTGAAATACGGGGTAGCTAATAGCCTGGATGGCCAGCAGAATGGTAGCCAGCGAAATCGCAAAGATTCGCGATAGCAGGTTACTTTTCTCTCCGGAAGTGGAAACATAGATAATCAGAAGTACGAAGCAACCCAGAACTCCCATAGTTACCCACAGAGTCTGAAACAATCCGCGATCGATGGCCCCATCCCGGCTAAGTGCGTTGGCAATAGCCGGCGCGACTACGGCCAAGATGAAGCTAATGTAAACGCCAATGGAACCAATGCGAGCCAGTCCCTTTTCTTTAAACATTCGATAGAAGGCCGGAATGGAATATAGAATGATGTATCCCAGAATCCAGATAGCCACAAAGAGCGAAGCAGGCTCGGCGTCAAAGTCCCAGTAATGGCCCTTAAAATGAAAGATGCGTGGCGCATCAAGGGTATGCCATGCAAAGTTAGCAGTCAATAGGACGCTTAAAACGGAGATGATTCCAAAGAATCCCCAGTATATCCAGCCGCGTACCGGCCGGGGAAAACTGAGATAGAATAGGCCAATGAACATGCATCCGAAGAAAGTTCCCAGCACCGTCTGCCAGCGATGAAAGGCCAGCACCGGTTCGTCGTAGGCAGCGCTCAGAAAATAGGCCACGGCCATGGCAGTGTAAAATAGAAATGCGATGGCCAGATTCCACGTGGCTCTGGATTTCTTGGGAATACTGAACAGGAAGATCGTAAAGAATCCCGCAAATGCGATCATGTTAAGTGCGGCGACCGAATAATACGTATGAAGCATAACTTTACCCCGGAAAAGCCCGGACCGCAGCGGGTCCGATGAGTTAGATTCTGATTCCCCTTAACATCATGTAAACTCAATTCCCTTTCCAAAAGCCGACAGAGTGTCGGCCTTTGCAGGGTCTGGACATAGTGTCCGTGTTTTGTTACCCTTTACAAGGTAGCGAGCTAGATGTATTGCGGTACCTGGAGGAATGAATGGCCAAGAGCATTAACCCGGCCACCGAAGAGGTGATCCAGGAATACAAAGATTTCAGCGAAGATAGGGTCGAATCGATTCTACAACAAGCGGACGATGCGTACCGAGACGGAGTTAAGGTAAGCGCAGATCAGCTGCATAAGGCGGCGGAGCATCTAAAGGAAAAGAAAGATGAGTTTGGCGCCTTAATCACATCCGAGATGGGAAAGCCCATTACGCAATCCATCGCCGAAGTCGAAAAATGTGCCCAGCTTTGCGAGTACTACGCAAAGAATGCAGCCTCGTTTTTGGAACCGCGTATTATCCAGACCGAGTCCCATAAAAGCTATGTACGCTACGATCCTATAGGCCCTGTACTTGCCATCATGCCCTGGAACTTCCCTTTCTGGCAGATTTTCCGTGCAGCGGTGCCAGCCCTCAGCGCAGGCAATCCCGTAATACTCAAGCATGCATCCAACGTCACCGGAAGCGCATTCGCAGTGCAGGAGGTCTTTCGTTTCATTGGTCTGGAACGGGAGTTCCATACTGTGGTGGTTCCCGGAAATAAGATGGAGCGTCTCATTTCTGATCCTTCCATCCGGGGGGTGACGCTCACTGGAAGCGAAGCGGCAGGGCGATCGGTGGCCAAACTTGCCGGACAGAATCTGAAAAAATGCGTTCTGGAGCTAGGTGGAAGCGATCCATTTATTGTGCTGGCCGACGCCGATGTGCAAAAGGCGGCGCGGACCGCGGCCCAGGCTCGATGCATTAACTCGGGTCAGAGCTGCATTGCGGCCAAGCGATTCATTATTGAGTCCTCCATCGCAGAGTCTTTTATAGAGGCTTTTGCTGCGGCCCTCAAAGATTTGAAAGTAGGCGATCCAACGTCCGAAAATACAGAAATTGGTCCTCTAGCCCGCGATGATCTCCGCAGCGATCTACACGATCAAGTCCAGCGAAGCGTACAGGAAGGCGCCCGCCTAATTCTAGGCGGCGAAAAAAAGAACGGTAAAGGGTATTTTTACGAAACCACCCTGGTAAGCACCGACTCGGCCTATAACGTGGCTTTACAGGATGAGACTTTTGGGCCCCTTGCTGCTGTAATCCAGGCGAAAGATCCGGACGATGCGGTGGAAATTGCAAACAACAGCCGGTTTGGTCTGGGCGGAAGTCTGTGGACGTCGGACCTGGATCGGGCCGAAGAGCTCTGCAGTCGCGTAGAAACCGGATCTATCACAGTGAACGATCTACTTCGATCGGATGTTCGCATGCCCTTTGGAGGCATCAAAGATTCCGGTTTTGGTCGCGAACTGGGTCAGGAAGGCATCCTGGAGTTTGTAAATCATAAATCGGTGCGGATTAATCGGAACTAGCCGTGGAAATCGAACATAGCGCTCCATAGCTTGGACGGATTTC
>JAGRNC010000476.1 GCA_020440935.1 Leptospiraceae bacterium
ATGACCTACATCAATCCCTTTATTGCCGATATCGCCAGTCTAAAGGATAATGTGCGCCGAAACCTTTTCGAAGAAGCGAAAGCGCACGGATACTTAATTAAAACGAAAGAAGGCGAGCCATACTTAATCCAGAATACGGACTTTCATGCCGGATTGCTGGACCTGACGAATCCAGAAGCGGTAATCTGGATGAAACAGATCATCAAAGACGAGATGCTGGCTGTAGGATCATCGGGCTGGATGGCCGACTTTGGCGAAGCGCTCCCATTCGATGCAGTTTTGTATTCGGGGGAATCCCCTACAACGTACCACAATCATTATCCGGAAGCATGGGCGAAACTGAATCGAGAGATTCTTGCAGAAACCGAGCGGCCGGACCTGGTATTCTTCACGCGAAGCGGATATACCCGCTCGCCCGAGTTTACAACGCTAATGTGGTTGGGCGATCAGTTAGTCAGCTGGGACAAATACGATGGAATTAAAACGGCGGTCACAGGGCTATTGTCCAGCGGACTGTCGGGCTTTAGTATCAATCACTCCGATATCGGCGGCTACACTACCATTAACAATCCCATTAAAGACTATCACCGATCCAAAGAACTATTTCTGCGATGGACCGAACTGGCAGCGTTCAATGCCGTATTTCGCACGCACGAAGGGAATCGCCCCGAGGAAAATCATCAATTCGACACCGATTCAGAGACATTGCAGCATTTCGGTAAATTCGCTCGAATCTATGCTGCGCTCTTTGATTACCGCAAAGGTCTATTTAAAGAGGCCGAGGCGAACGGCTGGCCCGTCGTTCGTTCCTTATTCTTTGAATATCCCGAAGATCCCAATACCTACAATATTGATTGGCAAGAATTCATGCTCGGTTCAGAAATCCTAGTGGCCCCCGTTCTGAGCGAAGGCGAGACAACTAAAGAAGTCTACTTCCCTAAAGGCAAATGGGTCCATATTTTCACCTCCAAGCAATACGAAGCCGGAGAACAGGGGCTTCGAGAGACGGTAGATGCGCCCATCGGCCAGCCGGCTGTTTTCGTCAGAGCCGAAAATACGGATCTTCTGGGAGCTCTGCAAGAAGCGATTACTGGAAAACCGAAGAAGACCACCCCCGAGAAGTAATCCAGATCACAGACGGATTGCAGGATTCAATCCTGCGATCCCACATGGCCGGGTCCGATTCGCCGGGGGCCCGGTTCATCCAGAACGCTCGCAAAACAAAGCCTACGAGCATCGTCCTGAAACTGGGTAGGTTTTTGCCATCCTATAGCCGGATTCCGGCGCCAATGAAATTCCGGCGCTAGCGCTCCGACAACGGGCCTTATGCCTCTTCCTTAATCTAAATTGTACTTGATCGATCGATACAGACCCGGGAAATGACCGCCATGACATTGAGAATCAGTCTCAGTCGCAGACGCGACACCACGAATCCTGGGAATCCCTTCTTGCGACCGGCTATCGCCAGATTCCTGGCACTTGCCGCGTTCTTCCTGGTCTGGACTTCCGGTAGTTTACTTGCCGAGGAACCCAGCGAAGCCACAGAAGGCCCCTCCACCGAGGAAACTCGAAACAATCGGCCCAGCGTGCAGGAGCGCCTGGAGATCCTGGAAGAAGAAGTGGAGCGACAGAAGCTCCAAAACGCTGTGAAGCAGTATAGGAGCTACGGAGGCATGGGCCCGGCGGCTTCGCAAGTCTACTATGCGGAGCCAGGACTATCCTGGGGTGGCTACGGCGAACTGGTTTATACGGACAATCGCTCGGACAGACTCAGCGATTCGGCCGATATGAAGCGTCTGATTCTATACGCTGGTTATCGTTTTAATGATTGGATCGTTCTAAATACGGAAATCGAATACGAGCATGCCGGGGCGGATTCATCCGGTACCGGCGGCGAAGCAATTGTGGAGTTCGCGTATATAGACTTTGAATTTCATCGGTCTTTCCAGCTTTCGCTTGGCCTGAACCTGGTTCCCATTGGTATCACAAATTTTCTCCACGAACCCACTACTTTCTATTCGGTGGATCGTCCGGAGACAGAAACTGCGATCATTCCTTCAACTTGGCGCGAAATGGGCGCCATTGTTCACGGAGAAGTCCTGGACGATCAATTTGTTTATCGAGTGGGAATTCTTACCGGTACGCGAGCTACAGGATTTTCCTCTTCGAACTGGATTCGCGGAGGTCGCACCAGCGGTTCGCGATCGCGCGCCGATGATTTGGCTTTTGTAGGTAACCTGGAATACCAGGGGATCCAGGGACTGATTCTGGGGGGCACATTCTACACCGGGGCTTCTGGACAGAACGAGGTTCCTTCGGCAGACTTTAACTCCCGCATTACACTGACACCGGGATCATCCACTCCGGACACAGGTACGCTGGTAGGTCTCTACGAAGAAGATTTGCAGCGCGGTAGTCCCGCGCCGGTTCGCGTAAATCTTGCAGAAGCTCACTTCCGATACGAAGATGGACCGTTTTCACTTCGGGGCCTGTTCGCTCGCGGCTGGATGAACGAAGACGATACTCGCGCGGTGAACCGGGCTACCGGGGAGAACATTGGAAAGACGGTGGAAGGGGCCTACGTTGAATTCGCCTTTGACGTTCTTTCCTTTTTTGATACTCGCAAATCGTTGTATCTATTTGTGCGCAATGAATAGGCCAACAACAAGAAAGATACAGT
>JAGRNC010000477.1 GCA_020440935.1 Leptospiraceae bacterium
AGTGTGGGCTAACCGTCTCTGGCGATATCGCTGGATTACCCCGGATATAGAATGCGCTCGGCCACTTTTGAACTACATTTAGCGAACTTAATTCTTTCTGGCGCTCTATTGTTCACGCGATGGATCGATGCTCCAGTGCCTGTCCTCATCGTGGGACGTTGCGTCATCGGGGCCCTATTTCTTGGTCTTTTTCTGGCTTACGAAAAACCCGACTTCTCGGGTGGCTGGCCGCTCTGGATGTGCGGCATCATTATGGCTCTACACTGGGTAACATTCTTCTGGGCGGGGCGTCTATCGAGCATCGGCGTTGCCATGGTGGCCATGTACACCTATCCGGTGATGACCGCCCTGGCCGAGCCGATTGTAGAGAAGGGGCGCATGGCTGCCGGTCCGGACCTGCTGCTGGCCGCACTGGCAACATTGGGCGTGACAATACTGGGCTTCAATTCCAGTGCTGTTGCCTTATCTGGATTGCTACTCGGTATACTATCCGCCGCACTAATTACGACCCGCAATCTGCTGGTTCGGCATCGCCTGGGAACGGCAAACCCTTCGATGATTATGTATGCGCAGCTAATCCTCGCCGGCCTGGCTCTCTCCCCGGCGCTGTTTTTCTATGATTACAAGCTAAATGTGCAAGATCTGCTATTCTGGCTCCTGCTGGGCGCGATCTTTACCGCATTGGCGCATACTTTATTTGTTCGTGCATTGCAACGGATGCGCGCCAGTAGCGCAGGAATCATTGCCTCCATTCAGCCAGTGTATAGTGCCATTCTTGCCTTCCTGTTCTTTCGTGAGGTCCCGGACGGCTGGTTCTATCTGGGGGGCGGCCTGGTGGTTCTGGCCTCAATTCTGGAGTCCTGGCGTTCGCAACAGGTTGTAGCTTCCAAAGATGTCGTCCAGGCCCAGTAAAAAGCGAAAGAATCCCTCCGATCTTAATCTTTCCAGCGAAGGATTGTATCTGATTGATGCCAGCGCCCCATTCTTCGCCCGAAAGAAAAACAAATCGCATACGAATTGGTCCAAGGCGCCCACTCATGAATTGCTGCGAAAAGGCAAAGTGAGCAAAAAAGTACATAAGAAGATCCGCGAAGGAATGCTAGCCTATGCCCGACGGGTGCGTTCGCTCGGTTACAATGCACTGTCCATCGATGAGGCAAGCTACCTTATCTATGAAGAGGCGCCCGACCAAAAAAAGTCGATCCAGAAATACAGAAAATACTACGGACGATTATTCGACCAGGTGCTGGATCTGGGGCTTGCGCCTTTCCTGACGGCCGATATCTGGTTTGGCGTATCTGCAGAGCAATACAGGCGAAGGTCAGAGGCGCTTTTTGGCGGTTCTGCAATGTCTGACCGACGCGCCTTCTTCGCGCATGTGGCGCGTCTTCTGGATAACCTGCTCGCCGATTTTCCGCAGCTGGCGGGGATGATTTTTCGAATGGGGGAGTCCGACGGAGTGGATGTACAGAGCCCCTTTCGAAGTCAGATTGTTTTGAGGGACCCTCGCGACATGCGGCAGTTTCTCCAATCCGTCCTGCCGGTCTTCGAAAAGCATCGCAAGATGATGATATTTCGCACCTGGACTGTGGGAGCCGGAAAACTGGGCGATTTACTCTGGAACCAGAGTAATCTGCAACGTTGCATCCCGGACTTTGCGGCAAAGAGCGATTACTTTCTTCTTTCGCATAAGTTTTCTCAATCCGATTTTCTGCGAATGCAGCCGCTGAATTTTTACTGCAGCAATCTTTCCATTCCGTTCATTCTAGAGTTGCAAACTCGACGGGAATACGAGGGCTTTGGAGAGTTTCCCTGTTTCGTGGGTTTCGACTACGAAGAATATTCCGCCCTTCTGCGGCGCAATCCCTGGCTCAAGGGAATCCATGTATGGTGTCAGACAGGAGGGTGGTCCAGGTTCAGAAACATAAGTTTTCTCAAGCGAAGTTCGTTCTGGAATGAGCTCAATACAGCCGTCACTGTGCGCTTATTTCGAAACCATGAAACTGTGATCGAGGCGCTACGAAACGTTGGCTTCAAGAAGCGCCTGGAACCTGCACTGGAATTGTTGCGCCTGAGCGATGAGCTGATTCGTCAGGTGATGTACGTTCCTTCGTTCGCCCGTCGCACATTATTCTTAAATCGTTCCCGTATCCCGCCGCTGGTGCATGTGCTCTGGGATCGGATTACCATTACTCCCATGGTCGCTTTGCTTTATCGACTATTTGCCGAGGATCTTTCCGGGGACCTGGCCCGGATGGAAGAAGCGGCGGGAAAAATCGAAAGAATGAAATCCCTGGCCAAAAAGGCGGGTATGCCCTACGACCACCGATTTCATCGGAGCACCTTTCGTTTATTCTACTTCGCTTCCAGATATCTGATGTTAGGATTGCCCGAAGATGCGCATCAGCTGAAAGAGGTCTTTGCGCAATACCATAAAGACTATCCCGATGCCTACCAGTTGCAACTGCAAGAGCTCCCCGGAGCCGATGGTCCTGAATTAGCCAGAGAAAGGTCGCTTTCTTCGATGTTTCTGCGATGGCTAATGGGTGGAATCATTCGCACGAAACCTGGATATCGCTGGATCGATCGACTATTGTTTCATTCCTGGATTCGCTTTCTGGTTCTGTGGTCTTTGCCGCTATGGAAAAAGCAGCTACCCGACGCTCTGGACGAACAGGC
>JAGRNC010000478.1 GCA_020440935.1 Leptospiraceae bacterium
TTTGCATTTCTCTATGGACAAGGCGGTACGGGCATTGAGAACACACTGGTTTTGCGCCAACCGGCAGTCTTCCTGGC
This sequence comes from Leptospiraceae bacterium, assembly GCA_020440935.1. Taxonomy (GTDB): domain Bacteria; phylum Spirochaetota; class Leptospiria; order Leptospirales; family Leptonemataceae; genus UBA3465. The sequence goes on from JAGRNC010000478.1 coordinate 78, forward strand.
ATTGCATGAATTGCGGCGAATCGGTGTAGGTTGCGCAGGCAGATAACATAAGAATCCATGCAGCCGTCCATTTTCGCATAGCAAAGTATGGCGACGACCTTCAAACGGTCAATGCAAAGAGAACCCAGAAATATTAATCGATCACTCCTTCGTCCTTCAGATGCACGAATGCTTCGTTCCATCCCTGTACATGGGCTTCCTCTTGCTCTGCAGATTCGAATAGGCCTTGATTGACAATAACCAGACAACCGGCATCGATTCGTTCAAAGTCTATCTGCACCATTGTCTCGGGCCAGTGCTCCATTGGTCCCCGCCATCGCCAGCTGAAGGATAGACGTTTTCCGTAATCGGCCTCGCGAATCCGACCCAAAACGGACATTCCATCATTGGATGCATTTTCGATGTTTTCTGAATGCATCGTTGCGGACGATTCCTGCGCATACGGACCGCCGTTGGCTGGGCGCAGATGCACTTCAAATCTTCCGCCCGGTCGGTCTTCGAAGACGATGTTGGTTACGCACCAATGCACCGGAAAGAACCAGCGCCCCAATCGCGCAGGATCCGAGAACCAGCGATAGGCCTCCTCCGGGCTGCGGCGAAACTGCTTCTCGAATCTAAGATTCCGATTCATCTTCGAGCACTCCTTCCAATCGGCTCAAGGATTCATTCCAGAAGCGATACTGCAATCGAATCCAATCCTCCGCTTCCTGTAGATTCCGTGAATCCAGATAGCAGGTCACAACTCTTCCTAGCTTCTTTGTGCGAATCAAGGCCGCTGACTCCAGCTTTCGCAGGTGCTTTAGCAGGCCAGGCAGAGTCATGGAAAACTCTTCATGCATATCGCCCACCGTGCACGGCCCCCGGGCCAGTATTTCGATGATTTTCAAACGATGGGCATCGCCCAGAGCGGCGAATCGTTGGGCAATTTGGCTCATGGGTCAATCTACGGTCGAAAAATGTACGGTCCAGAATTTACTTGACCATATGGTTAACTATTGACTGGTAACCGAATGGTAAAGTATCCGCAAAAATCCAGAATGCTCGATTCGGAAGAACGCCCTTCCTTTCTGAGTACTGAGCTTTTTCCGTTCCGAAGCCGATTTATGGATCTGGATGGTCATCGCATTCATTACATCGACGAAGGCAAAGGCCCAACCCTGGTATTCTACCATGGCAATCCTACCTACAGTTTTTTATACAGAAAGGTCATCGGAGGGTTGCTTTCTAACTTTCGCTGCATTGCATTTGATTATCCGGGCTTTGGACTGAGCAAGGCCGCCGCCACATACGATTTTCTTCCGCAGAGCCATGCGGAGGTTTCGAAGCGATTTCTGGAAAAGCTGAAGATAAGAAAATACAGCCCGGTGATGTCCGACTGGGGAGGTCCCATCGGATTAAATGTTGCCAGCTTGCAGCCAGATAGAGTGGAGCGTTTGATTATTGGTAATACGTTTGCCTGGCCGGTAAACGGGGATTTTCACTTTGAAGCATTTTCGCGCTTCTTCGGCGGTTTTCCTGGAATCTGGATCATTCCCCGATTCCATGCATTTGTGCGGATGCTCATTCCTGCCGGAACAAAGAGAGCCAGACTTTCGCAAGAAGAAATGAATGCGTATCTACTTCCCATGCCGGATGGTCCATCGCGCATGCCAACCTATATCTTCCCCCGCGAGATTCGAAAAAGCAAAGAATTCCTTACTCGATTGGAAGAACGACTGGCTACTTTGCGCGAAAAGCCAACGTTGTTTTTATGGGCCGATGCAGACATTGCATTTCGAAAGACTGAGTTGCATCGATTCCAATCGCACTTCCCAAGAAATGCGACAACAATTCTGAAAGGCTCGGGCCATTTTTTATGGGAGGACGATCCAGAGACAATCATAGATACCATTCTGGAGTTTGCCTCATAGTCCCGCATCTTTCTGGTCTTCGGGCCAGGGCAGAACCACCATTTTACCTCTTGCCTCGGAGTTTTCCATGCGACGATGCGCCTCCTGCATCTGGTCCAATCGAAAGACTCGATCGGTGTACAATGGCAGACTTCCCTCATCTACTCCGCGCACCACGGCTTGAAAGTCTTCCGGTTCCATTCCCAGACCATGATACGATGTCAAAAATACTCCGGACGGAATGCCGCCCATGGGGCTCCAATTTTCGAAGCTCCAGGAATTTCCCAGTATTCCCGTCATACTGACCACGCCCCCTTTGCGACAACAAAGCATGGAATCGTAAAGAGTAGAGCTACCCACCAGATCGAGCACGCCATCGATTCCATCGGGGTAGTCCTGGCGAATGGCGCTATTGAGCTCGCCCGTATCGCAATAGAATTTAGCGCCCATTCCTTCTAAATCCGCCCGGGCCTCCATTCGCCGACTGGAGGCGAGCACAGTCAGGCCGCTGCTTCTGGCTACAGCAATAGCCGTTTTGCCCACCGAAGAAGTGCCGCCGCGAATCAATAAAGTCATTCCCGGAGACCTTCGCATTTCGCGTAGAGCGCCGGTGGCAGTCTGATACATCTCCGGTATTGCCGCCAACTGGGCCCACGATAATGAGTTATTGGGTACGCGAAGAATCTGTCTGGCCGGCACCACAGTAAACT
>JAGRNC010000047.1 GCA_020440935.1 Leptospiraceae bacterium
TCAGGATGGCCGGTATCGCCGGGAGAGAGAGGCCAGGGCTTTTTCGCGTAGGCTGCTTCGATGGAATTTTCGACGACCGGGCCGCGGACTTCCTTTCCGGAGCTGTATTCCGTTTCGCTATATGGAAGACCGTTCGCATGAAATGTTTTTACCGTGCCGTCCAGCAGTCCGGCTTTATAATTTTCGAGTCTTACTATGGTCCCAGAAAAGTGGTAGTATACCCATTTTCCGATTTTTTTTCCATCTTCGTACTGTCCCTGAATCATGGTCCCACCGTCGGGAAAGAATCGATTCATGGCTCCATCCTTCTTTCCGGCAACCATCGATCCCTTTTCTTCCAGAGTGCCATCGGGATAGTAGCGATGGTAGGGACCGTTTTCATTCCCGTAGTCGATGGTAATGGCGCCGATCACCGGATCCAACGGTTCGGGCTTGTATTCGATCGTAAGATACAAACGGCCGCTTTCATCGAAATGCTTCCATAAGCCATCCCGCCGACCATTGCGATACACTCCCGTAGTGGTCAGTGTTTTTCCATCGGGCGCATACCAGTTCCAGGTCCCGATGCGACTGCCGCCATCCATCTGGCCCTCCAGAAGCAGATTTCCATTTTCGTAGTACTGCCGTACCTCGGAATCCTTCGAATAGTTCCACTGATCACGGCGGCGGTCATAGGTAGCGCCGTCGGGAATGCTTTCCGGTCGCGGCGGTAGACTGAGCCGATCACATCCAAAGAAGTCCGCCGCGAGAATGATCGCCAGAATGAATAGGGCCCGGTGCAGGCTGCGCATTCGATGTGTGGATTCGGGAAGCAAAACCAGCTTACTGAAGCTCCAGGTCGCGATCGGAGAGCACAGCACCGCCCGCATCGAGAACCTGAATCCGATACTTGCCCGAGTCCAGCGGACCCATAAAGTAAATGTAGCTTGCGGTTCGCGGGGGACGGCGACCAAGCACCGCTTCTTCCAGGAAGTTGCCGCCTTCATCTCTTTCCACAAGAATCTTCAGGTAATCGGTCTTCAGCTCACCGGGTTCCCATTGAAATCGGATGTGAACCGGCGAACTGGCTGAAAGCCGGGCCACCGGACCTTTGCTAAATTGTTCAATGTTTGCGGCTGTGATCTCTTGATTCGCAACGGCCAGTTGATAGCTGGGCGCAAGTAACCAGGCGGCTGCCTGCCAGATCAAAACTCCAATGATCAAGGCTACCGCCAGTACACCGGCCATCTTAAAGATGGAGTTATTGCTTCGCTGTCGGTCCGCCTCGGTGTAATCCTCCAGTCGAATATCGCTGGATACATTATAAATGCTGTCTCTTTTACGTGCCATACGCTCTGTGGCCCCCGTTTTTCCACGCCTTGCTGCAGGATCAATTCTTTCTGATGAGGCTTTTTCCCTGTTTTCTTTGTCGGCAGGTCCGGAGCGAAAATTCCGCTCCCGGGATTCGCTTTTGCTTTCTTCCTCGGAAATGATAATTCCGGGACCGTTCAGCATTTCCTCGTCGTCGACGGATTCAGAGGAATCAGCCGCGGCAACAGGCTCTTCCTCGGTGGCCCGGGGATGCACGGGGGCTGCCTTTTCCGGGGTATCCCCCTCGGAACTGCTCCGGGCATGCTGCTCGGTCTCTGGGTCTTCGGGTCGACCTTTTTCCGTGCGCCGACCGGCAATCTCCCCCACAATACCGCCCATAGACGGCGAATCGTCGTCTTGCCCCAGGGTCTTTTTCACTTCCTTACGGAATTTATCCTTTTTCGATGCCATGCAGGACTTCCTGAATCAATGCTTCGTATTCTGCGGTTATCTTGCCGCCGGGCGAGTATTCAAATAAGGTCTGTCGCATCAAATGCGCTTCTTCCACCTGCACCGAGCGACTGATACGAGTATCAAATACTCGAACCAGATCCTGCGTGGGCTCCAGTACCGCGCCGCTAATCGCAGTCCGGTCATTATACATAGTCATAAGAGCCCCCAGAACCTGCAGATCTTGATGGAATCGATGCCTCACTGTTTCAATGGTGTCGAGCATGGTTCGGATCCCATCCAGCGAAAATCGACTGGCAAGGATGGGCAGAATACAATAATTCGCGGCCACAAGAGCGTTCAATGTTAGTAATCCAAGATTGGGCGGACAATCCATTACCACGTACTCCGGGCCATCGGGCCAGGATAGCCCTTCGCGAAGACGGAAGAACCCATCCACGTTTCCGGCAAGCAAGGTTTCGATCTCGGCAAGTTCGATAACGGAAGGCAGAATTTGTAGTTGTGGATTTCTGGTCTTATGCGCCAGGTCCCGGGCAGGTTTCTGCGCGCGGAACAATTCATGCACCGACGCTTCGCGGTCCACAGGATCCAGAAAGATGGAACTACAGTTCCCCTGCGCATCCAGGTCCACGAGTAACGTAGCGCTGCCACGCCGGGCCAGACCATCAGCCAGATGAATGGCAGTGGTGGTCTTTCCTACTCCCCCTTTCTGGTTGGCAATTGCGATTACGACGGCCACAGCCCAGCTTTAAGCAAGGGGCCTGGCCTGGAAAGTGATTTTGCTTGCCCTGGTCCTTTCGGCTGAAAAACCGGGGGTATGAGTCATTATGAGCCAGTCATCGGGCTGGAAGTGCATTGTCAGCTAAAGACAAAGACCAAGATTTTTTCTTCGGATCCGTATTTGTACGGAGCGCCGGCCAATACCCAGGCTGGCCCGGTCACACTGGGACTGCCCGGAGCGCTTCCCGTGCTGAACGAAGCGGTGATGGAAATGGCTCTCACAGCCGCACTGGCTCTGGATTGCGAAATTACGCGGCATACCCGATTTGATCGAAAGCACTATTTCTATCCCGATCTACCCAAAGGATACCAGATATCGCAATACGATCGGCCCTATGCTACCGGCGGACACATTACCTTTCGCAAGAAGGATGCGGACAAAGAAACGAGAATTCGAATCCACCGAATCCACATGGAAGAAGATGCCGGTAAGCTATTGCATGGTCAGGGCGGCGGCGATGCCGTATCATTCGTAGATTTAAACCGCGCAGGAGTGCCGCTTCTTGAAATTGTTTCCGAGCCCGACCTTCGAAGCTCAGAAGATGCATACTACTATCTGCAAACCCTGCGAAGCATTTTGCGGGCGGTGAACGTAACCGATGGAAATATGGAAATGGGTTCATTGCGCTGCGACGCCAACGTTTCCGTGCGCAAGGGACCCGATGCTCCGTTTGGCACAAGAGTGGAAATCAAAAACCTCAACTCATTTAAAGCGGTGCGTGCAGCTATCGATTATCAGATCGAAGAACAAATCGCTCTTCTGGAAGGCGGAAAGAAAATCATTCAATCCACCGTACTCTGGGATGCGGACCGTCGCGAAACTCGATTAATGCGAACAAAGGAGAATGCGGAGGATTACCGATATTTCCCCGATCCCGATCTGCCCGAATTCGTAATTGAAGAAAGCCTGATTCAAAAAGTGCGCGATGAGATGCCGGAACTACCGGACGAAAAGCGCGCCCGGTACATGAAAGAATACGGACTTCCTCAGTACGATGCCGATGTACTGACGCGCGAGAAAGAAGTATCTGTGTACTTTGAGTCCGTGGTATCCATCACCCAGGATGCCAAGAAATCCTCGAACTGGGTTAAGGATGAAGTGCTCGGTATTGTTAACAAGCAGGATGTTTCCATCGATGCATTCTTTGTTACTCCGGAGCGCCTGGGTAAGATCATTCAATACTTGAACGATGGAAAAGTTACCCAGCGAATTGCAAAGCAGGTATTTGAGCACTGCTACGAAGAAGAACTGGAGATCGATGCAATTATTGAAAAATACGATTACAAGCCTGTGGATACCTCCGATCTACCGGCCATCGTCGAAAAGGTCTTTGCCGACAATCAGGAACAGGTGAACGATATTCTGAGCGGAAAAGACCGGGTGAAAGGCTTTCTGGTAGGTCAGATTATGAAAGCCACCCGCGGGCAGGCCCCTCCTGCCGAAGTAAACCGATTGATCGATGAAACGGTTGAGAAGCTCAAGGCCGCTAAATCCTGAGGCGCTGCAGATGCGAAACCTGATATCGCTGCGAAAGGCAGGCATTGTTGTGCTGAGCCTGTTTGGCTTGTTCTTTGTCTTCCACGTTTGCGTAATCACTGGAATTGTGCCGCACCATTATGTCTGGGGAGGTCGAATTGAGAGTCCGGATGAAATGTTCGGCAAGGAGCTTCTCTCCATGGCAGTCCTCGCTGTGTCTGCGCTCATCGTATCGATGCGCGCAGGCTTTCTATTCCCGGGAAAGCTCACTGTGCTGATTCGAATTTTTGTCTGGATTCTATTTGGCCTTTTTGTTCTCAACACCATTGGGAATCTGCTGGCCCGCACTTCTCTCGAAACCTGGGCCTTTACCCCAATTACGGCCTTACTGGCCGTTCTGCTCTTTCGAATGGGCCTTTCAGAAACGAACGAATGACAGGGCCGGGCCGCGATGATGGGCTCTGGCTATTTGTTCATCCAGCTTAAGTTGTTTACGCATATCCTTAACCTGGAAGATTTAATCTGCTATGCGCCATTGGGATATCAGGCCGGCCATACTAGAATATAATCCGGCGATGGCCTCCACTCTGACCGACCTCTACTTTCGATCGGTGCGGGCCATCGATCCTTCTATCTATTCGCAGGAGGAAAAAGAAGCCTGGGCCGCTGAGCCCATTGACTACCGGGACTGGGCCCTTCGATTCGAAAAAAATCCACCCTATGTTGCTGCGCTCAATGGTTTACCGGTGGGCTTCATTACTCTGGAAAAGGACGGTCACATTGACCTGGCCTATGTGGATCCAGAGTTTCAGCGAAAGGGCCTAATGCAGTATCTCTATGATTTTCTGGAGAAAGAGGCGCATAAAAGGCAGCTTCGACGATTGTTTGTGGAAGCATCCAAGGTGGCCCGCCCTTTCTTTGAAAAGCAAGGATTCCATGTAGAAAGCGAAAACCAGATTAACCGAAACGGAATTATTCTGATAAACTACTCCATGGGAAAATGGCTTTAGAGCACCAGAGGCAGAGTGCGCGGCAGAATTTCGTATTGCACTTCGGCCGGCGGCTCGGAAGAATAAACCTCGCCGTCCGCTTCGCCCTGAATCAGCTTTTTACTCCGTAGTAAAATCTTTTGTGCACGAAACTGGGACGCGCCAGGAAATCCTTCAATCTGCCCGGCATAGATTCGCGAACTGGCAAGCACCATGCGCGTTTTACTTACTCCTCCAATGATCACCGCATCCAGAACGCCGTCTTCGATGCTTGCATCGGGGGCCCAGTTCATTCCGCCGCCATTGAATCGACCGTTACAGGCAAAGAAATTGAGCAGCCGCGAAGAACGGCTTTGCAGGTTTCCCTTCTCGTCCACATATTCCACTTCGACTAGTTCCGGATGGTACAGATACAGGGACTTAAGCGTATGATAAAAATAGGCTGGCGATCCGTGCTGGAATTTTGAGGATTTCAGGCTTTCCATGATTTTTCCTGCAATGCCGGCGGACGCAATATTTACAAAGTAATGCCGCATGGATCGCGTCGAAACCAAGCCTACATCCACCTGACGATACTGATTCTTTTGTAAACTTACATCGTACACGGCGCTTACCTGGCGGATCGTCTTAATGAAATCGCTACCGGTTCCCAGGCTAATCACAGCGAGCGGAATCGAATCGCTGAGTAGCAGGCCATTCTCAAAGTATCCGTTTACGGCTTCGTTGATGGTGCCATCTCCGCCAGCCACGATTATCTGGTCCACCGCACCGGCTTTCAATGTCTGACGAACTCTGTCAGTGGCATCTCTGGGCGCTGTGGTTTCGTAGACATCAAAGTCGCCAAGTTTGGCGCGCAGCTCCGACTCCAGCTTTCGAAATGCATTGCGAGCTGTTCCGGCCCGACTCTTTGGGTTTAGAATGATTAATCTGCGCATTGTACTCTTCCTGCTTCGTCGGACGCGCCGACCCAAATCTATTTATTTTCATCAACTATTCTAGAGGCTTCCCGTCGCGGGGATTTTCCACCTGACTCATTTTGGTAAACGCAACGCTTCGGTGGCTTCTTTGATTTCTGCACGAACTTTCGCCGCGCTCCATTTGAGTTGCTTCTGCATAATGGCGGCTACCTTATTGATTACTGATGTAGACGGCATTCCCAGGGTCCCCAGGCCTGTTCTTCGCTGCAACACATCGGAAAGTTTGCGCGCCATTTCGAATCGGGCCGCATAAACTACCTGGGCGAGTATTTCTCCGTCTTTGTCCAGAACCTGCGATAAGGCGGGGTTATCCGCGGCTATCTGAACGATCGCATCCATCTCGGTTCCATAGTTCACAGCCAGCCAATCCAGAGTTTTTGCATCCATGCCCTGGTGCACATTCTGACGTGTTTGCATGAACTCGGTCAGGCTATCAATATTGGAGCCAAAAAGCGGTCGGCTGGAGGTTTTCGAAGTCGGAAGCTTCCGACCCAATTTCTTTTCGATAACCGAAAGAACACTTTCCGCCAGATTTCGGCTGGTCGTATACTTTCCGCCTTCCACGGTAATCAATCCGTCCAGACCTTCGGAGGCGCCATCAAAGATTTCGTACTTACGCGATGATTTATAACTGCTTTCTGTATGAGTGTCGGTGAGCGGCCGGAGTCCGCCGTACGCATGGACAATGCTCTTATAATCTATGACCGTGCGGCCCAATGTAGAGTTGATCTCCTCAATAAACTCTTCGATACTGCTTCGCGTTACCCGGTAGTCGTCCGGATTGCCCTGGTAATCCTTATCCGTGGTACCATACAGCGATTTACCTCGCCAGGGAATGGCAAAGAAATGACGTCCACCCGGAGTAAGAAGCACCAATGCATGCGTATGCGATAACGCCGGACCAATGATGTGAATTCCTTCGGACATTCGCACCGAATGACTGCTTTCCTCTCCGGATAGTCGCTTGATAATCCGATCGGCCCAGGGACCTCCGCTATTAATAAAGAGCGAAGCCTGGATGCGCTTCTTTTTGCCGGTCAGAACATCTTTCACAACAGCGCCGGTAATCTTTCCCTGACGCTGTTCCATACCCACCACCTCGGCGTAATTGCTAACTTTCGCGCCAAAGGCAGCTGCCGATTTGATGAAGGCAAGAGTAAGTCGCTCCGGGGCCATGCTCTGGCAGTCGTAGTAGATGGCTCCGCCGGTCAGTCCCTTTTCAGGAAGCATGGGAGCAAGCTCCAGAGCCCCTTTCTTCGAAACCATGCGATGGTTGGGGAGCCGCTTGGAAGAATGCTTTGTTCGGGCCTTGTCGAAGGAAAGTAGATCGTATAGGATCATGCCGGCCTTGATGATCCATCGGTTGGATTTAAGGCCTCCGTAGTTGGGTATCAAGAAGGGTAGCGGATACACTAAATTGGGCGCAATATCTTCCAGAATGCGGCGCTCCCGCAAGGATTCTCGAACAAGGCCAAATTCCAGGTAGTTTAGATAGCGCAAACCTCCATGTATAAGCTTGGAAGTGGCCGCCGATGTAGCCCCGCCAAAGTCCCCTTTCTCGAACAGGGCCACTTTCAGTCCCCGGCTCGCCGCTTCGTAGGCCACGCATGCGCCGCTAATGCCGCCGCCCACGACAACGACATCGAAGCTTTCATTGGTTGGTTTTTCTATGTATCTTTCCATTTTGTTCTCCTTAGGAGCGATCTAACAGATGCGAGTTTGGCAGACTCTTCCTGATGTTCGAAGTCTCTGGCTTCATCTTTTCTTTTTGGCGCCAATACCCAGAACTCCAGGATTGAGAGTACCGGCGGGATCAAAGTATTGCTTGAGAGAGCGGATTGCGCCCATGGCCACCGGCCCCTGGGCTTTTTCCATCCAGGGAGCAAGAAGTCTACCAATGCCATGGTGATGACTGATGGCTGCCCCGCTGGCCGCTATGGCGCTTACTACTTTTTTATGGTAATCGGTGAACTGTTTGCGGTTCATCCGCGCAATGAAGATGAAGTACAGGTTCGCTCCCTGAGGATAGAGATGCGATAGATGACACATCACCACGGCATCTGCGTTTTCGTGGCATGCTTTGCGAACCGTGGAATGAACATGGGGCAGATTCGCCCAGGATGTGGAGCATTCGAGAGTATCGATAATGACCCCAAAATCCATTAAATCGTCGCGCATATAGGGATCCAGAAACCGTCCATGCTCCCATTTTTTGGTCACATAAGATGTGGTGGGAAATGCGCCGAATCGCCGTGCGATGCGCGCCACGTTGGATCGCACGAGACTGGAATACTTTGGATTTCCATCGGCGGTGCCCAGAAGCAGACAGCGGCTATGCGGCCGATATCCGAGCACCTTTAATGCGCGATCCAGAATGCTTCCGTGGACGCCGTACAATCGCATGGCAATGTCGGTTTCTTCCGGATCCGAAAGCCTGAATACGGATGGGAAGCCGCCCTCAGACTGTAGAATCTCCCTGGCCGCGCCCAGGGCCGATTCGAAGTCTTTAAACATATAGCTGAATCGGCGCGTATTCTCGGGCATGTAACGGTGCAGCTTTAGCGTGACGGAGACGAGGATCCCGAAGGTACCTTCGCTGCCCATAAGCATCCAGTCTAAGTCCGGTCCGGTAGATTTTGCAGGTATCTCGCGAGTGACGATATCGCCTGCAGGAGTTACGTAATGCTGACTCAGAACCAGATGTTCGATCTTTCCGTAATACGTGGAATTTTGACCGGCACCCCGTGTAACGACAGCCCCGCCCACAGTGGCAAACTCATAGCTCTGAGGAAAGTGTCCCAGTGTGTAATTATAGGGGCTACCAAAAGCGGCACTGGCCTTTTGCAGCTGGCTTTCCAGGTCCGGCAGCAGTATACCTGGTTCCACCGTAACCGTTTGATTTACTGGATCCAATTTCTGAATGCGCTTCATATGACGCGACAGATCGAGCGTCAGCCCGCCCCGCTCTGCTTCGAATCCACGAGTAACGCTGGAGCCAGCCCCTTTCGTGTTAATCGAGATTCGATTCTTTACTGCAAATTTCAGGATTCGCGCCACCTGAGCCGCATCCGAAGGGTAAAGCACTGCATCGGGAATGTTTTCCAGGACCTTGTCGCGCAATCGGAATAGATCGATCATCGTCTTTCCGTAGGAAGCCACTACTCGGTCATAGGTATCCACACTGATATTGGATTTTCCCACTATCTTAGTGAGCTCGGAAATACGAGCGGAGCCGAGTCGCACTGGCACTTTGCGATCCAGGATTTCCCGGCCCGTGGACGAAGGTTGCAGATCCTTCTCCGAGAGCGAAAATCGAGAGATCATATACTCCACCAGGCGATGGTTGGGATGCTTAAAGACTGATGGATTTCCCCAGCGAAAAATGGAACGGTAGGAATGCTCTGGAGTGGTTGTTATCCAATCAAGTTCTCGGGCCATAAGGTACTTCTGGTACAGGCCCGAGGCGTTTACAAATCCTTTTCATCAGATATTCGAGCCCCGAGAAGAATCCCATCCGAAATGACTATCATTCTCAGAATAGCTGGATTTCTCTATCGATCGTTCCTTTCTTGGAATATGCTACTTGCGATTCCGGTGTTCAATGAGGCAGGCTCCCTGGAGGAAGTCTTTTCCGAAATTATGCACCACCTGCCGCCGGAAATCCAGGCTATCGTTGCTATCGACGATGGGTCCACCGATGGCTCCGCCGATATTCTGGATGATCTGGCTAGCCGGACTTCGGGCCTTTTTGTGCGCCATCATACAGAAAACCACGGGTATGGCTGCGCCATGATCGAATCGATGCAGATCGCCATCCGTCATAGCTATTCCCATCTGATAACGATGGACTGCGATCGACAGCATCGTCCGGAAGATCTGTCCCGATTTCTGGAATTCGATCCCTCCATTGATGTAGTGTCGGGGTCGCGTTACCGGCCGGATTCGAGAACGCAGGGGCATGCGCCGGAAGATCGAGTAGAAATCAATGCCCGAATCACTGGAAAGTTGAACAGAAAGTACGGCTGGAATCTGACGGATAGTTTTTGCGGATTCAAACGATATCGAATGGAAAGCATTGACCCATCCCTGTTTCGCGATACTGGCTATGCCTTTCCCATGGAATTCTGGGCTTATTGTCATCGATTCGCCTTGACGATCCAGGAACTGGCTGTATCAAGAATATACACCACCGACAGCCGAAGCTTTGGCGAGGACCTGGATCGAAGACGAAAGCGGTATCGCTACTATCTCGAGACCTGGCGTGCCGCCGAAAAGAAATTTGCAGGGCTGACGGTGGCCTAGGATCATCATGACATCTGCGCAGCAAAAGGAGCAAGGCCAACGACAGCATCTACTGCTGCAGCATCCGGCGGCCCTTAAGCCCAGATTTCACAGAATCATCAAGGTTTCGGCCACCCTGGCATTTCTGCAACTGCTGTGGGGCGGCGCTTTCTTTTACGTGGGAAGTAAACGGCCCAATATAATCCTTCTACCTGGTGAGCAATCCATCGATATCGCCGAAAACCGAATTACCACTCCGGAAGCGCATCAGAGAAGACCAGTGCTTTACGAGCCTACAGTCATCTATGCAATCTATGCAGGACTCCATGCGCTCTATGTCTTGATCGCATGCGGGATGTCCGCCTTCCTGGCCAGCCGAGGCTGGCTCACTACGGGCCTTGTTTTTTCTATGGTTCCCGGCCCGGGCCTGGCATTTGGACTCATCCAGGCCCCACTAAGCTGGCGGTATTTCAAGGAAACGCGCCAGGCGCAATGGGATCTATTTTTTCAATGGCAAGCACGCCTTCAATCCGGTAATGATTTGACTCCAGGCAAGCGTCCTCAAAAGTAGTGCATCGCTGAGGGGTAGTAGCTCAGCTGGTTAGAGTGCCGGTCTGTCACACCGGAGGTCGCGGGTTCAAGTCCCGTCTACCCCGCCAAGGCGGCCACAGGTCCGCCGCACCATTCCCAATCTATATCAGGTAACTTAACGCTCCCACTGGTCAACCTGGGCCTGTGGACGACTTGCCGTGTGGACTGATCGCGAATCCGCAATCGGGTCATTCGCGTCGTGCGCGCCAGCGCACATTTCAATGCAAGCGACGAGGATCACCGAGGCGCTTGCCTACCTGCCGCGTGCGAGGTGTGGGAAACACCGAGCAGTCCCGTCTACCCCGCACTGCCGAAGCCATAGGCCCGGCAGCCTTAAAAAATCCCACATTAAATCACCAAAACCCGGGTCTATGGATGCGGCAGCGGTAGATGGATCGCGAATCCGCAATCGGGTCATTCGCGTCGTGCGCTAGCGCACATTTCAATGCAAGCGACGAGCATCAGCGAGGCGCTTGTCTACATTCCGCGTGCGAGG